>NZ_WJSP02000229.1 GCF_009720255.1 Agromyces humi
CGGCACCGGCGGTGCCGCCTGCACGGGAGGTGGAGCCTGCACGGGTGGCTGAGCCTGCACGGGTGGCTGGGGCGCTGACGTCTGCGGCGCGGTGGGAACCGGCTGCGCAGGAGCCGCCGGGGCGGCATCCGGGGTCGGCGAAGTCTCCTGCTGCTCCCGCAGCCGTTCGCGCTCACGCAACTCGCGGCGCGTCAGCGGGGGTTCCTGCGACGACGTCATTCGACACTCCGATAGAGATGGTGCTTGGAGATGTACTGGACGACCCCATCGGGCACCAAGTACCACACCGGGAATCCCCGGCGCACCCTGTCCCGGCAGTCGGTCGACGAGATCGCAAGTGCCGGAACCTCCAACAAGCTTACGTCCTGCTCAGGCAAACCCGAAACGGACAGCACGTGTCCCGGGCGACTCACAGCGACGAAGTGCGCGAGTCGCCAGAGCTCGTCGACGTCCTTCCACGAGAGGATCTGCGCGATCGCGTCGGCACCGGTGATGAAGTACAGGTCGGCGTCGGGGCGCTGCTCATGGAGGTCGCGGAGCGTGTCGATCGTGAACGTGGGCTTGTGGCGGTCGATGTCGACCCGGCTCACCGTGAAGCTGGGGTTCGAGGCGGTCGCGATGACCGTCATGAGATACCGGTGCTCAGCGGGCGTGACGTCGGCCTTGTAGCTCGGCGCGCCCGTGGGGACGAACATCACCTCGTCGAGGCCGAGTGACTGCGCCACCTCGCTCGCGGCCACGAGGTGACCGTGATGGATGGGGTCGAACGTGCCGCCCATCACGCCGATGCGTGGCCGACCGTTCTCACCCGTCATCTCGCGGAGACCCGCTCAGTGCCCGCCGTGCTCGCTCCCGCCGTGACGGGCCGCGTAGGCCTCGGCCTTCGCGCGGTGGCGGTTGGCGACGTCGCGGTAGGACGCGGCGACGAACGCGAGCGCGGCGAAGATGATGATCGCGACCAGGCCGTACATGAACGGCTCCATCGGGAGCTCTCTCGCGTGCACCGTCTCGGTGAGTACCGTGCCGGTCAGCACTGCGGTGGTGAGGCTCATTCGCCGTTCCTTTCGATCCTGCGGGTGTCGCTCGTGACAGTCTAGCGACGTCAGGCGCGCACGTGCCCGGCACCGCGCACGATCCACTTCGTGCTGGTGAGCTCGGGCAGGCCCATCGGGCCGCGGGCGTGCAGCTTCTGCGTGGAGATGCCCACCTCGGCTCCGAAGCCGAACTCGGCGCCGTCGGTGAACCGCGTGGACGCGTTCACCATGACGGCCGCGGCATCCACTTCGTTGAGGAACCGCTCGGCGTTGCCGAGGTCGTTCGTGACGATCGACTCGGTGTGCTTCGTGGAGTACCGCCGGATGTGGGCGAGGGCGTCGTCGAGCGAGTCGACGATGCCCACCGAGAGGTCGAGGCTCATGTGCTCGGTGGCCCAGTCGTCGTCGGTGACCGCGAGCGCCTCGGGCCGCAGCGATCGCACGCGCTGGTCGGCGTGGATCGTGACTCCGGATGCCTCGAGCCGGTCGAGCACCGGCGGCAGCAGCCGCTCGGCGGCCTCCCGGTGCACGAGCAGGGTCTCGAGGGCGTTGCACACGCTGGGGCGCTGCGTCTTCGCGTTGTGCACGAGCTCGACTGCCCAGTCCTCGCGTGCGCTCGCGTCGAGGAACATGTGGACGACCCCGGCTCCGGTCTCGATGACGGGGACGCGGGCCTCGTCGACGACCGCCTTGATGAGGCCGGCGCTGCCGCGCGGGATGAGCACGTCGACGTAGTCGCGGGCCTGCATCAGGTGGCGCGCGCCGGCGCGGCCGAAGTCGTCGACGGTCTGCACGCCGTCGGCCGGCAGCCCGGCAGCCTGCAACGCGTCGCGGAGCACGCCGAGGAGCACCGCGTTCGTCTGCTCGGCGGCGCTGCCGCCGCGGAGCACCACGGCGTTGCCGCTCTTCAGCGCGAGCACGGCGATGTCGATGGTCACGTTGGGGCGAGCCTCGTAGATCGCACCCACCACGCCGAGGGGCACGCGCACCTGGTCGATGCGCACACCGCTGGGGAGGGAACGACCGCTCACCGTCTCGCCGACCGGGTCGGTGAGGGCGATCACCTCGAGCACGGCGTCGGCGAGGGCGGCGATGCGGGCCGGATCGAGCGCCAGCCGGTCGAGGAGCCCGGCGGCCAGGCCCCCCTGCCGACCCGCTTCGAGGTCGCGCGCGTTCGCGGCGACGATCTCGTCGGTGCGCTCGCGAAGGATCGAGGACACCTGTGCGAGCGCCGCATCCTTCTCGGATGTCGTCGCGCGCGCGAGGCGGTACGAGGCCTCTTTCGCGGCGGCGAGGCGCGCGTCGATCACCGTGGTGTCGAGGTCGGGGTGCTCCATGCGACCAGCCTAGGCGAGGTCGGATTCGCCGCCTCGAGTGTGACGAACCGGTGCCGCGTCGAACCAGGTGCCGATCTCGGCGCCCGCGAGCGCCTCGGCGACGAGCGGGGTCGCCGTGATGAGCACGGCGGCTCCCGCCTCTGCCGCGATGCGGGCGGCGGAGACCTTCGTCTCCGCTCCCCCGGTGCCGACGCCGGCGCGCCCGACGGAACCGATCTCGACGCCGGCGAGCCCGTCGCCGAACGCCACATGGGCGATCCGCTCCGCGCCCTCCAGGTGCGGCGGCCTCGTGTACAGGGCGTCCACGTCGGAGAGCAGCACGAGCAGGTCGGCACCGATCAGCTCGGCGACGAGGGCCGCGAGCCGGTCGTTGTCGCCGAAGCGGATCTCGTGCGTCGCAACGGTGTCGTTCTCGTTCACGATCGGCAGGATGCGGAGCGCGAGAAGGCGGTCCATGGCCCGCTGGGCGTTCGACCGTGGCGTGGCGTGCTCGAGGTCGCCGGCGGTGAGGAGCACCTGGCCGGCGACGATGCCGTAGCGGTCGAGCGAGTCCTGATAACGGAACACGAGCAGGTTCTGCCCGACGGATGCCGCAGCCTGCTGCGTCGCGAGGTCGGTGGGCCGCGCATCGAGCTTGAGGTAGGGCATGCCCGTGGCGATGGCGCCCGAGGACACGAGCACCACCTCGGTGCCGCGCTCGTGCGCGGCCGCGAGGGCGTCGACGAGCGGGCCGATCTGCCCCGCGTTCGCGCCGCTGATCGAGGACGAGCCGACCTTCACGACGATGCGCCGGGCATCGGGGATGTCGGCGCGCGTGCGCGGTGTCACCGTTCGCCCTCCCCCGATCCCTCGCCGTCCGCCGGCTGCAGGTCGTCGACGGCGACCTCCACGTCGGGGTCCTCGCCCCACAGGCCGGCCTCGCGCTCGCGTTGGAGCTCGGCGCGGGCTTCGGCCTTCGCATCCATGCGCTCGTGGTACTCGGTCTTGCGCTCGGCGCGGGTGGCCCGGCGATTGTCGTCGAGGCGGAGGTCCGCGCCGCGCGGTGCGGTGATGAGCTCGGCGGTCGAGGTGAGGGTCGGCTCCCAGTCGAACACGACGCCCGACCCGGGCCCGATGACGACGGTGGAGCCGGCGACTGCGCCGGCGCGCACGAGCGCGTCCTCGACGCCGAGCCGCGCGAGGCGGTCGGCGAGGAAGCCGACGGCCTCGTCGTTCGCGAAGTCGGTCTGGTGCACCCAGCGCTCGGGCTTCACGCCGAGCACGCGGTAGAGCGTGCCGTAGCTGCCGCCCTCGGGGCGCACGACGAAGCCCGAGTCGTAGACGGCCTTCGGACGCATCACGATGCGCGGGGCCTCGGGGGCGGATGCCGCGGCGGCGCGGGCCTCGTCGACGAGCTCGCCGAGCGCGTAGCCGAGCTGCCGCAGGCCCTCGTGGCTGACGGTCGAGATCTCGAAGACGCGGTAGCCGCGCCCCTCGAGCTCGGGACGCACGAACTCCGCCAACTCGCGGGCCTCGGGCACGTCGACCTTGTTCAGGGCGATGAGCTGGGGCCGATCGAGCAGCGGCACCTGGCCATCGGGCACAGGGTAGGCGGCCAGCTCGGCGAGGATGATGTCGAGGTCGCTGAGCGGGTCGCGCCCGGGCTCGAGCGTCGCGCAGTCGATGACGTGCAGGAGCGCCGAGCAGCGCTCGACATGGCGGAGGAACTCGAGGCCGAGCCCCTTGCCCTCGCTCGCGCCCTCGATGAGCCCGGGCACGTCGGCGACGGTGAACCGGTGGTCGCCCGCTTCGACGACACCGAGATTCGGATGCAGCGTGGTGAACGGGTAGTCGGCGATCTTGGGCCGCGCCGCGGAGAGCGCGGCGATGAGGCTGGACTTGCCCGCCGATGGGAAGCCGACGAGTGCGACATCAGCGATGGTCTTCAGCTCGAGCTTCACCTCGCCCTCGAACCCGGGCGTGCCGAGGAGCGCGAAGCCGGGGGCCTTGCGCTTGGTGCTCGCGAGGGCGGCGTTGCCGAGCCCGCCCTGCCCGCCGGGGGCCACGACGAAGCGCATGCCCGGCTCGGTGAGGTCGGCGAGCTCGCTGCCGTCGGGGTCCTTCACGACGGTGCCGACGGGAACGGGGAGCTCGAGGAGCTCGCCTGCCGCGCCCGAGCGGTTGTCGCCCATGCCCGGCTGGCCGTTGTCGGAGGAGCGGTGGGGGCGCCCGTGGTACGCGAGGAGGGTCGTGACGTTCGGATCGGCGACGAGCACGATGTCGCCGCCGTGGCCGCCGTTCCCGCCGTCGGGGCCCGCGAGGGGCTTGAACTTCTCCCGGCGTACCGAGACGCACCCGTTGCCGCCGTGGCCGGCGCGCACGAACAACGTCACCTGGTCGACGAAGCTGACCATGCCGCATCCCTCCTCACGGGGTGAAAACGCGTGAGGGCGAGCCGAAGCCCGCCCTCACAAGACCTGTCGGTCGACTATTCGCCGGCCGCCACGATGTTGACGACCTTCCGGCCGCCCTTGTTGCCGAACTGCACAGCGCCCGCCTCGAGGGCGAAGAGCGTGTCGTCGCCGCCGCGACCCACGCCAGCACCCGGGTGGAAGTGCGTGCCGCGCTGGCGGACGAGGATCTCGCCCGCGCTGACGACCTGGCCGCCGAAGCGCTTCACGCCGAGGCGCTGGGCGTTCGAGTCACGACCGTTGCGAGTGGAGCTCGCTCCCTTTTTGTGTGCCATGTCTGTATCTCCTTGCGGGCCGCTGCTACTTGATGCCGGTGATCTTGACGCGCGTGAGCTCCTGACGGTGCCCCTGGCGCTTCTTGTAGCCGGTCTTGTTCTTGAACTTCTGGATCACGATCTTGGGGCCGCGAAGGTCGTTCAGGACCTCAGCCGTGACCGTGACCTTTGCGAGCGACTTGGCGTCGGAGGTGATCTTCTCGCCGTCGACGAGGAGGACCGGGATGAGCGAGACGTTGCCGTCCTTGTCAGCCTTGATGCGGTCCATCGTCACGATGGTGCCGACTTCGACCTTCTCCTGCCGACCGCCGGCGCGCACTACTGCGTAAACCACTACTCGTACCTATCTCTGGGGAACCCGGGGGTTCCGGCTGTCTGATGGGGTGTCACTGCGCGGGACCCCAGCGGGAAGGAGGGTCGTCACTGCCAGAAAACTGTGCGGGCACACCGGGATAAGCGGTGGCACCAACGGTCGAGTTTACCTGATGCCCGATGGTCGGTCAAACGCGCGTCCCCGGCGAGTCGCTCGAGGCGCCCGGGTAGGATCGGCGACATGGCCGTGCTCATCGACCCCCCGCTGTGGCCCAAGCACGGCACGGTGTGGTCGCACCTGGTGAGCGATCACTCGATCGAGGAGCTTCGCGCCTTCGCCCAGCGCGCGGGGGTGCCGCCGCGGGCGTTCGACCTCGACCACTACGACGTGCCTGCCGAGCGCTACGACGAGCTCGTCGCGGCCGGTGCCGAGCCGGTGCCGCCGCGCGAACTCGTGCGACGACTCGCCGCGAGCGGGCTCCGGGTCACGCCGCGCGAGCGACGAGCCCGGAGAACCGGCTCAGCGCTCGGCTGAGTCCGCGGTCGCCGAGCCGT
>NZ_WJSP02000023.1 GCF_009720255.1 Agromyces humi
GCCCGAGCGATGCGGGAACAGCGAGGCGATGTGCCCGTCGGGCCCGACGCCGAGGAACGTGATGTCGAAGATCGGGTGATCGAGCCCGTCGACGCCGTGCTGCGAGAGCTCCGCCGCGTAGGCCTCGCAGGCGCACGGGGGTGTCGGGGCCGAGCATGGCGCCCGATGCGATGCGGAAGAGCAGCGCGTAGCCGATCTGCCCTCCGGCGCCCGTGATGGTGATGGTGACCGGCTTGACGCTCATGGTGCGAGCCTACGCCGCGGCACCGACGCGATCACCAGCCCAGCGATCCGGCCGCGCCCTTGAACGGGCCGGCGATCGCCGACGTGATCCAGCCGCCGTAGAAGTGCCCCGGCTGCGGGGTGACCCGCTCGCCGGCGACCGTGCACTCGTCCACTCGTCCGGCGTACACGGCGACGCGATCGGTGAGCACCTCGTAGCCCGCCTCGGGCGACGGGTAGTTCCACGCGGCTCGCTCCGCGATCCTGCCGCCGCCTCGTACGTCGAGGTACCGGGCGGTGCCCTTGAACTCGCAGAACGACGAGCCCTGCGCCGGCGTGAGCGAGAACGGGACGAAGGCGCCGATCGGCAGGTAGTAGACCGGCGGATGACTCGTCTCGAGCACGCGGACGACGTCGCGGGTGTCCACCACGCGTTCGCCGCCCAGGTCGATCGTCACCCGGACGTCGATGCCCTCGACGCGCGGCGGCCGCGGATAGTCCCACACGGATTCCTGGCCCGGTCGGATCGGATCCGGTACTGGTCGCATTGCCGGAGGCTAGGCCTCGATCCTGTGAGCGGGCAGCGGATCGGCTCGTCACCGGCGCCGCCCGAACCGGACAACGGCGCGGCGCGGCATCCGACCGCGGCATCGGCTCGTCGCGTACCGTGAGGTCATGAGAGACCTGTATCCGGAGATCGAGCCGCTCGAGACGGGCATGCTCGACGTGGGGGACGGCCAGCACATCTACTGGGAGGTGTCCGGCAACCGCGAGGGCAAGCCGGTGGTCTTCCTGCACGGCGGGCCGGGCGCGGGCACGAGCCCCGCGCACCGCCGGCTGTTCGACCCCGAGCGGTACCGGATCGTGCTCTTCGACCAGCGCGGCTGCGGCCTCTCGATCCCCCACGCCTCCGAGCCCGCCGCCGACCTCTCGGCGAACACCACCTGGCACCTCGTCGCCGACATGGAGCGACTGCGTCATCACCTCGGCATCGAGCGGTGGCAGGTCTTCGGCGGATCGTGGGGAAGCGCACTCGGACTCGCGTACGCGCAGACCCATCCCGAGCGCGTCACCGAGATCGTGCTGCGCGGCATCTTCACCCTGCGTCGCCAGGAGCTCGACTGGTTCTACGAGGGCGGCGCCTCCGCGGTGTTCCCCGACCTGTGGGAGGAGTTCATCGCGCCGGTGCCCGTGCTCGAGCGGGCGCACCTCATCGAGGCCTACGCGCGGCTGCTGGCCGACCCCGACCCCGAGGTGCACGAGCCCGCCGCGATCGCCTGGGCGAAGTGGGAGGGGGCGACCATCACGCTGCTCCCGCAGGCCGACACCATCGCCCGGTTCACCGACCCCGAGTACGCCGTCGCCTTCTCGCGGATCGAGAACCACTACTTCCGCCACGGCGGCTGGTGGGACGAGGGCCAGCTCATCCGCGATGCCCCGCGCCTCGCCGGCATCCCCGCGGTGATCGTGCAGGGCCGGTACGACATGTGCACCCCGCCCATGACCGCGTGGGACCTGCACCGGGCCTGGCCCGAGGCGGAGTTCCACATGATCGGCGATGCCGGGCACGCGTTCGACGAGCCGGGGATCCTCGACGCGCTCATCCGGGCGACCGACCGGTTCGGGCGGAGCCCGGAGGACGTGGCGCGCGACGGTGGCGACGATGACGGTCGCTACGACGACGACGACGATGACGACGATGACGATGACGATGACGGCGACGACGATGACGGCGACGACGATGACGACGATCGCGACGACGACGGCGACGACGACGACGAGGGCGAGACCGGGGACGATCAGGGCGGCGATCGGCGGGTCGACGCGGCATCCGGCGCAGTTGTCAACCCGTCGGGCGAGGAACGCCGGGAATGGGGGCCGGGACACCCCGCGGGGTAGTTTCTGAGCATGACGTTCAACCCGAACTCCGACATCGGCGGCGGCAGGGTCTCCCGGCGCGGCCGCAACACCGGCATCGCCGTCGGCGGCGGCCTCGGCGTGATCGCCCTCTTCGTGCTCTCCCAGTTCCTCGGCGTCGACCTCACCGGACTCGTCGGCGGCGGTGGCGGCGACCCGGCCGCCAGCGACAGCGCGCTCACCGAGTGCCAGACCGGACAGGATGCGAACGAGCGCATCGACTGCCGCATGAAGGGCGCGGCGGCGTCGCTCGACGCGTACTGGCAGGAGGAGGCGCCGAACGTGGGGCTCGACTACGCCAGCCCGCAGCCCATCGTGCTCTTCAGCCAGGGGACGTCGACGGGCTGCGGCAGCGCCTCGTCGGCGACCGGGCCGTTCTACTGCCCGCCCGACCAGACGATCTACATCGACACGAGCTTCTACGACCAGCTCGAGAGCCAGTTCGGCGCAGAGGGCGGCCCCCTCGCCGAGATGTACGTCGTGGCGCACGAGTGGGGGCACCACATCCAGAACCTCGCCGGCATCCTCGAGCGCGCACAGGACGGCGACACCGGGCCCACGTCGAACTCGGTCCGCACCGAGCTGCAGGCCGACTGCTTCGCGGGATCGTGGGCCGCTGCCGCCTCGCAGACCGTCGACGAGAACGGCGTGCCGTTCCTCCAGCCGATCACGCGCGACCAGTACGCGCAGGCCATCGACGCGGCGGCGGCGGTCGGCGACGACCGCATCCAGGAGGCCACCCAGGGTCAGGTCAACCCGCATTCGTTCACGCACGGCTCGAGCGAGCAGCGGGTGAACTGGTTCGAGACGGGTTACGAGCAGGGCGCCGGCGCCTGCGACACCTTCTCGATCGACGGCTCCCAGCTGTGAGCGGCCGGCAGTGAGCGGGCGGCTGTGAGCGGGCGGCTGTGATCGCCCGCCGGATCGGGCGCATCGCGCTCTGGGTGGTGGCGGTGCTCGCGCTCGCCGTGGTGGTCTTCCTCGTCTGGGCGCACACGGTGTTCGCCGGGGAGCGCCCCGAGTCGCTGAAGGCCTGGACCGATGCAGAGATCACCATCCGGCACACCGACTCGTCGTTCGTCATCGAGCCGGCCGATGGCGGCAGCGACGTCGGTCTGGTGTTCATCCCCGGCGCTCGCGTCGACCCGTCGGCGTACCTCTGGAAGCTCAGCGGCATCGTCGCCGAGACCGGCGCCACCGTGGTGATCACCGAGCCCACCCTGAACCTCGCGTTCTTCGACCAGCGACCGCTCTCGACGTTCACGTCCGAGGCGCCCGACGTGTCGGAGTGGTACGTGGGCGGACACTCGCTCGGCGGCGTGCGGGCCTGCCAGCTGGCCCAGGCGGGCACGGATGCCGCAGCCGAGCCCGAGGTCGTCGGGCTCGTGCTGTTCGGCAGTTACTGCGCGAACGACCTCTCGGACACCGAACTGCGCGTGCTCTCGCTCGTCGGCGAGCACGACGGGCTGTCCACGCCCGCGAAGGTGGAGGCGTCGGCGGGGCTCCTGCCCGCCGACACGGTGACCGTGCTGCTCGAGGGCGCGAACCACGCGGCCTTCGGCGACTACGGGCCGCAGCCGGGCGACGGCGTGGCGACGGCGTCCGACGAGGAGACCCGCGACGGCATCGCCGCGGCGGTCGCCGAATTCCTCGGGCAGCCGTCGTCGTGAGGCCGCCACCCGCGATCAGGATCGCGAGTCGGTAGGCTGTCGCCACGAAACGTCGACGAGGACGGAGTCCGATGGTGTGGCGCATCCGTTCCCGTGACATCGTGCTCGGCCTGCAGGGCGGCATCGGCAACCAGCTGTTCCAGTGGGCCTACGCCACTGATCTCGGCGCGCGAGGCCGGCGGGTGGTCTTCGACACGGCGCGCCTCGGGGGCGATCGGCCCTTCGAGCTCGGCCCGGTCGTGCCCCGAGCCGATCGCCTCGCCCGCCCCGTGGGCCTCGCGCTCGTCGTCGCCGCGAAGGCGGGGATCCTCTCCGACCGGTCTCGGATGCGCCTCGTCCGCCAGCGGCGGTCGGGGTTCGATCCCTCGGTCGACGAGCGGCTCGACCGCACGAGCTACCTGCTCGGCTACTTCCAGTCCCGGCACTACTTCGAGGCCTCAGCCGACCAGGTGCGTACAGAGGTGCGGCGGCTGCTCGAGGGCATGCTGACCGACCGTGGAAGGACGCTCGCCGCGACGCTGCGCGACGACCCCCACAGCGTGGCGGTGCACGTGCGGCGGGGTGACTACCTCCAGGCCGCCAACGCGCGGCACGGCGTGCTGGGCGCGGCGTACTACGACGCAGCGCTCGCACACGCCGAGGCGCTCGGGCACGCGAACCGCGTCTGGTTCAGCGACGACCTCGACTGGGTCCGCGAGCACCTCGCGCGCGACGGCGACCGGCTCTGCCCCGCCGACGCGATCCTGCGCGACGGCGGCGAGATCGCGCTCATGGCCGCCTGCTCGACGCGCATCATCGCCAACAGCAGCTTCAGCTGGTGGGGCGGATGGCTCGGCTCGGCCAGCACCCCGGGGCATCCGGTGATCGCGCCTGTCGCATGGTTCGCCGACGGGCACAGCGACGCGAGCGAGCTCGTGCCCGAGAGCTGGGTGCGGCTCTGAGGCGCGCCGACTAGGACGCGCCGGGCGCGAGGTCGCTCGTGACGAGCCTGGCCTTGCCGCCGAGGTGCTCGATGCGGTCCACGGGTTCGACGCGCACCTCGACGTGGCCGCGCAGCATCCGGCGCACCCGCTCGGCGACCTCCGTCGCCGCAGCCGCCGCGACCTGACCGGAGTCGCCCGGGACGTAGCGGAGGGTGACGGCATAGTCGGCGTGCTGGTGCAGTTGGAACTGGGTGACCGCCGTGGGGCGATCGTTGAAGAGGGTGCTCAGCCCGCCCGTCACCATGGTGCCGTCGGGCGTCCGCAGCACATCGACGATCCGGCCCTGGATCGGGTCGATGCGGGGGAGTGACCTGCCGCACGCGCACGGCCCGGATCGTGTCGCCGAACGATCGCCGATGCGATATCGAATGATCGGGAAGGCGGGGTTGAGGAGATCGGTGAGCACGACATCGCCCTCGACGCCCTCGGGGGCGGCCGCTCCGCCGTGGTCCAGCACCTCGACGACCCGGACATCGCCGAACACGTGGAGGGGGCCTCGCTCGGCGCACTGGGCGGCGATCCACGGGACCTCGGCACTGCGGTAGCAGTCGTACACCGGAGCGGCGAAGCGGGACTCGATGAACGCGCGCTTCGACGGGGTCAGCACGGACGCCGTCGAGGCGATGGCACGCGGAGGAGCCAGTTCGATGCCGGCTCGCGTGATGAACTGCGCGAATTCGTGGAGCCCGTCGACGTAGCCGGTGAGGAGCGCGGGCCGGACCCGCTGCCACAGCTCGGCGAAGGTGCGCATGGAGCCGTCGTCCATGGCTCGCGCGTCAAGCAGGATCTGCCGGGTGGGCCACCACTCGAGCCGGTGGAGCGCTTCCTGCAGCGCCGTGCGCGAGCGGCGGTAGATGGAGGCCGAGTCGTCGGCGGGATGCACGCCCCACCAACGATCTGCCCGCCACCAGAGCGACGCAGCGGGTGTACGAGGGTCCTGCCAGACGACGAGCGGCCGACCCGTGCTGCCGCCGGTGGTCGAGCGCAGCAGCTTCGCCGGCGCGGTGGAGGAACGGAGCGCGTCGCCGGCCTCGCGCAGCTGGTCCTTCTCGAGGATCGGCAGGTGCGCGAAGTTCGCGGCATTCTCGAAGTCGCGCTCGGTGAACCCGGCCTGCCCGAAGTGCTCGCGGTAGAAGGCGGACGTGCGGTAGGCGTGCCCCGCCAGCTCGATCGCGCGTCTCGAGGCACGGGCGGCGAGGACCTCGGCCGGGAGTCGCTCCGCCTGCCGCATCTCACGGGCGTGGGCGCGGTCGGGCCGCTGCGCGATCTTCGCCTTGAACTCGAACACGCCTCGTGCGAATGCGCCCGACATGCGGTTTCCCTCCATCGCGCCCGGGATGCCTGATCCTAGCAATCGGCCGGTGAGCACACAGGGTGCTCACCGGCCGATCGGTCGCTCAGGGGGTCGTCAGCCCTGGTACTTCCAGATCCGGACGTAGTCCACCTGGTAGTCCAGCGGCTGCGTCCACGACTTGTTGTTCGGGTCGGGCAGACCCCAGTACGTCGCCGACGGGCCGACGTGCAGGTTCAGTCGCACGTGCAGGGGCGAACCGAAGAACGACGGGTTCCACAGGTTCGGGTGCGTGGCCGGCGTCACCCGGGTGAGCTGCTTGCCATCGACGATGATCGCCGCGTACGTGGGCGTGAACTCGAACGCGTACGTGTGGAAGTCATCCCACACGGGAGTGGCGGCGCCGAAGTCGGCGTGGGTCCAGTAGTACTTCTGGTTGCCCGAGCCCGACGTCTGCGTGTGCACGGTGGTCGTCGCGGTGTCGATGCGCTGACCGCCGGGGGCGGCCTGCTCGTTGTAGCCCCAGGCCTCCATGATGTCGATCTCGCCGCTCTGGCTGTTGCGGAGCCAGAACGCGGCCAGCGACCCGAAGGTCTTCGGCCCGGTCGGCGTCTTGGCGCGGATCTCCCAGCGACCGTACTGCTGCGAGTACGACATGTCGTCGGACTGCAGCTTGCGCTGGTCCATGTACCCGGTCTTGTGGGTGATGGTCGGCACGCCGGCCTGGCCGGCCGGTCGGCTGAACGGCTGGTCGAGCCAGTCGGCCTTCAGGTGGGCGATGCCGGCGGAGTCGACGGACACCTGGCTGGACTCCGGCTCAGCGGCGTCCTGCAGGAGACCGAGGTCGGATCGGTCGCGCACGTTCCACTTCGTCGGGTCGATGGCGGGGTTGCCGCTGGAGTTCTTGTAGGTGAACTCATCGCGCCAGGTGGGAGCGCCCCATCCGGCGACCTCGCCGCTCTCGGTGCCCGTGCCGGTGCCCGGGACCGCCGGCGTGTCCGCCTCGGACGGGACCGTGTAGGTGAGAGCGGCATCGAAGCTCGAGTTGTGCGTCGCCCGCCAGTTCGAATGCACCTCGGCGGCGACGACGTTCGCGCCGACGCGGAGTGACGATGCGGGAACCTGGACGGTGACCAGGTCGGCGCGCGCCGTGGAGCTCTGCGGCGCCGCGGTCGCGTACGTGCCCGGGCCGATAGCTCCGGTAGGCAGGTTGCGGCGAACCGCCTCCACGCCGTTGACGTAGACGGCGACGCCGTCGTCGGCCCACGTCTGCAGCGTGAGGCCCGAAGCGGGCACCGCGGCGAGCGAGAAGCCGTGCGAGAAGTAGCTCGCCAGCGGCGCAGGACTGCCCTGCTGCAGCTGCGTGCCGAGCTGGCCGGCGTTCAGGCCGAAGCCGAACGGCGCCGTGCCGGTCGCCCACGACGTGGAGCCGCCGGTCCAGGAGGAGCCGGGATCGGCAGCACCTCGATAGTACGACCAGCCGGAACTCGCGAAGGGGAGGACGGTGGCCTGGGAATCAGCGGCCGACGCGGTGACGTCGGTCGTCATTGCCGCGGCACCCATCGTGCTGATGGACAGCGCGGCGACGACGGCGCCGCCGATGGCGATGCGCGTGAGGGATCTGCGATTGGGGGTCTTGTTCGGTCTGGTCAGCGGGGGCTTGGCCTTGGGCAAAATGGAAAACCTAACATCTCGACTTGGTCACGATCAGTCGCCCACTGTAGGGCCACGGTTCTCGATCGCCAAACCAAACTGAGAATCCGTCGGGAAAATGGTGGGAGCGCTTGCGGAGAGCCTCCACCGCTTCGGCGGCGGGACCGCGTTAGGATGGCTCATCCATATGGCGAGGGAGCCGCATGCTCGACGACGTCTTTCACAGCATCGCGCGACGCTGGCGCTGGCTGGTCGGAGTGACGATCCTGATGACGCTCCTCGGGCTTGCGCTGGGGCTCCTGTGGCCCGACCGGTACACGGCCACCGCCTCGGTCACCGTCGAGTCCATCACCATCGGCGAGCAGACCCAGGACGTCAACATGGAGACGCAGCGACTCGTCGCGCGCTCGACCGAAGTGCTCTCCATCGCCGCCGAGAACCTCGACGACGTGTCGGTCGCCGAGCTCCGCAGCGCGCTCCAGGTCAATGTGCCACGCGGCTCCCAGGTGCTCGAGTTCATCGTCACCGCGCCGACCGCGGCGGCCGCGGCCGAGCAGGCGAACGCCATCGCGGAGGCGTACCTCGAGCAGCGCACCGCTGCCGTTCAGCAGCGCATCACCGACGCCTCCGCGACGCTGAGCTCGACCGCCGACGAACTCGCCGCGCAGGCCGCGGCGCTCGCCCCCGAAGATCCCAGGCGGATCTCGCTCGAGAGCCAGGTGCAAGCACTGCAGGACCAGCGCGCCGTGCTCATCGCCACGTCGTTCGACGCCGGCTCGCTCATCGATCCCGCCGTCGAACCGACCGACACCGACAAGCCGAAGCTCTACGTCTTCGTCGCCGCCGGGTTCTTCCTGGGTCTCTTCCTCGGCGCCTTCGCGGCCCTGATCAGGGACCGGGTGGCCCGCCGTGGCACGCGAGCGGCGCGCGACGTCGCGCCCGAGCGGGTCGCGACTCCGACGCCGCCGAGAGGCGACGTGGCCGCCACGATCGACGTCGGAACCTCGACGAGCGCCGACCCCCGCGACGTTTCACCATCGGCCGTGCGTTCCTCCTCCTGACGGGTCGCGCTCAGCGCGCGATCGTCTCGCCCCACAGCTCCTGGACGAGGTCGACGGTCGCCTCGATGTGCTGTCGCGACGACGCCCCGAACACGATCGACTCGATCTGCGGCCGCGCGCGCACCCACTCGAGCGCCTCGCGCGCCGGGATCGCGCCCGACGCGAAGACCGACATCGCGATCGGCCGGAATCGACGCGTCGCCAGCACCTCGTCGTAGGCGGCCGTGCCGCCCGACACGCGGAACGCCAGCTTGTTCATGTTCGAGCAGACGATGGGGTTCTCGACCCCTGCTCGCTCGAGGGTGTCGAGTGCGAGCGGCAGGTTCATCGTGATGAACCCCGGCTCCGCGCCGTATCGCGAACGGACGTGGTCGGCGAAGATCGAGAACGCCGCGTCGAAGCGCAGCCCGAGCAGGAGGTCGACGACGACGTTCTGCAGGAACACGACCGGCGTCGGGAGCCCCCGGAACATCTTCATCTCGGAGTCCACGAGGAGCGTCACCAGGCCATCGACGTCCTTTCCGGCGAACGCCCGCCCGCCGCGCATCGCCGCGTTGAGGTAGCCCTCGTCGGGGAGGAAGTGGCGGAGCGCACCCAGCATGCCGTGTTCGGTCACCGCATTGGCGTACTTGTGCGCGTACGGCATGCACGGCAGGAACGTGAAGCCGTCATACCGGTCTGGATGTGTTCTGACGTGCTCTGCGACCTCGGCGATGCGGTCGTGCGTCGTGCACATGAAGGACCGCACGCCGGCCGCGTACGCACTGTCGATCACGTCGATGATCGCTCCCGTGTCCTGGAACCGCATCGCGCTCTGTCGGGCCTTCTCCTCTGACATGTGGTTCACGCCGAAGAACTGGTTGTCGCCGAAGAGGAGCCGATCGAGCTTCATGCGTGCCGCTCCGACCTGCGCGCCGCCCGCGCCGCCCTGCCAGCCCGCCAGCCGCGCGGCGACGGCTCGTCGGCCCTCGCGATCGCGTCGTCGGGATGCAGGAAGCGCTCGATGACCACGTCGGTCACCGCCGCACTCGCGAAGTCGTTGACCGCATCCCAGGTCTCGCCGCGCTTCGCGCGTTCGACCGCGTGCACGAAGTGGTCGAGCTGGGCGCTGTACTCCTCGCCGCGCAGGTAGAAGTCCACCGGTCGGGTCAGCGCCGTGGTGTTGGCGACCGTCCAACCGTGCCGGTACCCATCGGGCACCGTCGCGGTGTCGCGGAGGAACACCTGGATCTCCTGGCGGTCGGCGAGGATCTTGCCGTGATCGCCCCACAGGGTGATGCGGGTCGTCATCTTGCGATACGACTCGTCGGACCAGTCCACCGAGAGCTGGGCGTTCGCGCCGTCGGCGTAGCCGAGCGTGCCGTAGACCTCGTCGTCGGTCTCTGCCGAGAACACACGACCGAGCACGGCGCCGGTCACTGACACCGGCTCGCCGAGGTACCAGCCGAGCAGGTCGAGGGGATGCGCCGCATAGTCGTAGAGCGCGCCTCCGCCGGCCGTACGCCGGCTGCGCCAGGTCTCTCCCTTGGGGCGGAGCACGACCGGTCCGTAGGCTTCGGCCAGCGCATGGCTCACCCGGCCGATGGCGCCAGCCTCGAGCAGTCGCTTCACCTCTCCGAAGGTGCCGACGAAGCGGTTGTGATACCCGACCTGCGTGACCAGCCGGAGTTCGGCGGCCCGTGCTGCGAGCCGCATCGAGTCGGCCGCGCTCAGGGAGAGCGGCTTCTCGCAGAACACGTGGATGCCGCGATCGAGCGCCGCGCCGACGAGGTCGACGTGCGAGGCGGACGGAGTGGCGATGAGCACCGCGTCGAGGTCTGCCGTGTCGAGCATGCGCTCCGCGTCGGTGTACTTGGCCACGCCGGTGTACTTCTCGAGCACGTCGAGCAGGTATCCCATCGAGTCGCACACGCCGGCGACCTCGACCGAGGGGTGCGCGCCCAGGATCGACAGATGCGAGATGCCCATCTTCCCGGCGCCGACGACCCCGATCCTGATCATTGGACCCCCCGGGATGCGCGCACGGATGTCTCTGGCCCCATCCTATCTGCGCCGGGCATCCCGCCGATAGGATGCAGGCACCCCTTCAACGAGTGGCAGGGAGGTGGCATGAGCTCGCCCCCGATCACTGCTGTCGTGCCCACCCACAATCGTCCCGAGATGATGCGGCGGGCGGTCGAAAGTATTCTCGCGCAGGAATATGACGCGCCGATCGAGGTCATCGTCGTCTTCGATGCGTGCGACCCGGTGCTGCCCGAGGTGGACATCCCGGCGGGGCGCACCCTCCAGGGCGTGGTGAACGAGCGAGTCCGCGGCCTGGCCGGTGCGCGGAACACCGGCATCACGGGGGCCTCCCATGAGCTCGTGGCGTTCCTCGACGACGATGACGCCTGGCTGCCGGGCAAGCTCACCGTGCAGGCCGAGGCATTCGAGCGTCACCCTGCAGCCGTGCTCGTGGGCACGGCGATGATCGTCGACGACGGCGAGCGGACGCACGAACGGCGCGTCGGCTCGACCCTCGTCGACCACACGATGCTGTTGCACGACCGGCTTCCCGGCCTGCACTCGAGCAGCTTCGTGGTGCGCCGGTCCGCGCTCCTGGGCGACCTGGGCCTCATCGACGAGGCCCTGCCCCGCAGCTACGGGGAAGACTACGACCTCCTCCTCCGAGCGACCGCGCTCGGCGAGGTCGTCGTCGTCGACGAGCCGTTCGTCTCCGTGACCTGGCAGGGCCAGTCGTACTTCTTCGGGCGCTGGAAGGACTACGCGGACGCGCTGGAGTACCTGCTCGCGAAGCATCCCGACTTCGCCGATCACCGCAGGGCGGTGGGGCGGATCGAATCGCAGATCGCCTTCGCGCGGGTCTCGGCCGGCCAGAGGGAGGAGGGGCTCCGATGGGCGAGGCGTTCACTCGTCCATTCACCGACGCAGGTCAAGGCCGCACTCGCCATGCTCATCGCCGCCCGCGTGCTCACCACCGAGCAGGTGACCCGGATCGTCCAGCGGTTCGGGAAGGGCATCTGAGATGCGCGTGCTCATCGTCTGCTCGTCGGGAGGTCACCTGACCCAGGCGCTCGCCCTCCGGGATTGGTGGTCGCAGCACGAGCGGTCATGGGTGACCCTGCCCACCGAGGACGCCCGGTCGCGACTCGTCGGCGAGCACGTCGTGGAGGCGCACTACCCGACCGTGCGCAACCTCCCGAACCTCCTTCGCAATTTCCGCCTCGCGCGCGGCGTGCTCCGCGAGGTGCGGCCCGATCTCGTGTTCAGCACCGGGGCAGCGATCGCACTGCCCTTCTTCACGCAGGCGCACCACTACGGCGCCCGCACCGCGTTCCTCGAGCCGGTCGACCGCATCACCACGCCGTCGCTGAGCGGCCGACTCGTCTACCCGTTCTCCGACGCCTTCCTCGTGCAGTGGGCGTCACTGCAGTCGGTGTATCCCGACGCCCGCGACATCGGGGTGGTGCTGTGAGCGCCAGGACAGTGGTCGTGAGCGCGGGGAGCTACCACCTGCCGTTCCAGCGGCTCGTCGACTGGATGGCGCCGTGGGTCGCCGAGCACCCCGAGGTGCACGTGCTCATGCAGCACGGCCCCAGCCGGCCGCTGCAGGGCGCCGAGAACCACGACGTGCTCCCGTACAGCGAACTGCTCGAGCGGTGCCGGTCCGCCGACGCCATCGTGCTGCAGGGCGGTGCCGGCGGTGTCATGGACATGCGGGCCATCGGCCGCGTCCCGATCGTGGTGCCCCGGGTCCCGGTCGACGACGAGGTGGTCGACGAGCACCAGCTCATCTTCACCGAACGGGCTGAGCGGCTCGGCACGGTGCACCGGGCGATCACGCGCGAGCAGCTCTGGTCGTGCCTCGACGGGATGCTCGACGGCAGCATCGCCACGTCGGCGCCGCGGTCCGAGCCGACGCCAGGGGTGGTGGCTGCGGCATCCGTGCTCGGAACGCTCCCCGAGCGACTCCCGCTGCGGGTGCGGATCGCCCGACTGGGGCGCACGGCCCGCGGCATCCTCTTCGGTCGCCGAGTACGCTGAGGGCGCTGAGTCCGCCCCATCAGGCGAAGCGACCGAGGACTGGGAACTCCTTCCAGAGGGCGACGATGCCCAGCCGGCCGCGGAGCAACCAGAGGGCGCCGGCGTACACCAGGCCGACGGCGGCGAGGCCGACGACCAGTGCGCCGGGCGAGGTGCCGAGGGTCAGGCGCACGATGCCCATGCCCACCCCGAAGGCCGCGGCCGCGGTGAGCATCGCGGGGAGCAGCGGACGCGGTCGCAACCACACGCCCATCCGGCGGTGCACCTGCCACGCGGCGATGCACGTATCGGTGAGGCCGACGACAGCCCAGGTGATCGCGGCGCCGACGATGCCCATTAGCGGCACGAGGGCGAGGTTGAGCGCGACGCTGGTGGCCAGCACGATCGACTTGTTGAGCACCTGCCAGGAACTCCTGCCGCCTTGCAGGATGATGCTCTGGAGCATGCCCGCGCTGGACGTCACGAGCATGGTGAGGCTCAGGATGAGCAATGGCACGGCGCCGTCCTCGAACTCGGTGCCGAACAGCAGGAGCACCGACGGCCCCATGATGGCGAGCGTCAGGTAGTAGGGCCAGCTGACGAGGACCATCGCGCGGGTCACGGTCGTGTGCAACTCCCGGGTCTCCGCGAGCTCCCCCTTCGCCAGGTGGCGCGAGATGCGCGGGCTCACCGCGAGGCGCATCGCCCGGTCGACGACCTGACCTGCCCGCACCGTGCGGGTGACGACCGCGTAGATGCCCGCCTCGGCCGGCGAGGCGATGGCCGCGACGATGAGCACGTCCGTCCATTCGAGGAGGATCTCGAGCGAGCCGCCGACGGCCCTCGTCGCGCTGAAGCGCCAGAACCTGCGACCCGCGTCGCCGAGCGGCTCCACCGCCTCGGACCGCCGTCGCCAGTCCTGCCGCAGGGGCGACACGAGCAGCCCGACGCTCACGAGCACCCACAGCGGGATGACCGCGAGCCAGGCGCCGAACGCGGCGAACGCGGTGCCGGCCGCGTACACGACAACGCTCACGGCGACGAGCCGCACTGTCGGATAGACGATCGTATGGACGAAGGTGTACGCCGAGATGCCGTTGACCATGCGGGACGCGATCTGGAGCACGGCCAGTAGCGCCCCCACGCTGATGAACGGCGCCATCAACTCCAGGAAGGGCCGCAGCCGTGCGCTCTCGCCCGGCGAGGCGAGCCAATTCGCGAGTGGCTCCGAGAACACCCACACGAGCGCGCCGGCGAGGATGCCGAGGAACGCGACGGGGACGACGGCGATGAGGAGGACGCGCCACGTCTCGCCGCGGCGGTCGAACGCCTGGTGCTCGGAGATCGTCCGTACCAGGCTGCTGTTGGTCCCGAGCCGGAGCACCTGGCTCGCGATCGTGAAGAAGCCGACCGCCTGGAAGAAGAGTCCGGTGCCGTAGGCGCCGAGCGCGTTGCCGATGATGACGGCGATGACGAGCGCCGAAAGCGCGGATGCCGCCGATCCGATGAGGCTGAGCAGGCCGCTGCGCGCAAGGCGTTCATCGCGCATGCGGTCGCCCATGGTCGAGCTGGCGGACCCAGAGCTTCGACCCGGGCGTGTACCGCTCCCTGAGCAGCAGGCCCAGGATGAGGCAGATGCTGAGCAGGTGCCGGTCGAGTCCGTAGAACGCGCTGACCACGGTGCCGCTGATCACGGCGGCGTGCATCCAGAGCGTCACCGTGTTGGGGGCCGACCACGTGCGGGCGATGCCGCCGAGGAGGAACCAGGCGAAGAGAAGGAGACCCACGAAGCCGAAGCAGAACATGGTGTTCCAGAGGGCGCCCTGGGTGCCGATGGTGATCTCGCTCGTCAGGGAGGGGCGGGGTGCGCCGAATCCGAGGATCGGCGACTCCAGGGTGCGGGCGAACGTCTCCTCGTAGAGCAGGCTGCGCCCTTGCGTCGTGTCGACGACCTCCTGCCGCTCGATGATCGCCTCGAGTGCGCCCGAGATGGAGAGCAGGAACATCACGCCCGAGCTGAGGACGCACACCCAGAGGAACGCGAGCCACTTGCCTCGCAGGAGAAGCCGGATGACGACGTACGCGAGGCCCACGGCGACGCCGATGAACAGGCCGCGATTGCTCGAGGCCACGGCCGGCGGCACAGCGAGGGCGGCACCGAAGAGCACGAGGAGCAGGGCACGTGCCGTGCCGCGCTCGAGCGCCCAGGCCACCGCCGTGGGCGTGAGGATCACGAGCGCGGCGCCCCAGCCGTTCGTGTAGGCGAATGGAGCGGACGGGCGCACGAACGGTTCGTCGGCTCCCCATGGGTCCTGCACCTCGGAGAACTTCGGGAACACCAGGTCGCGGACGTACTCGTTGTCGAGGATCCCACCAGGCAGGATGCGCCCGACCGTGAACGTCAGGGACCCGTCGGGCCACAGGATGCCGAGGTATCCGGCCAGGATGATGAAGAACCACGTGAAGGTCAGGCCCGCGAGCACGCGCCGCGCCGTCAGGCTCGACCGGGCGTTGATCAGGTAGACGAGCGCGATGGCGACCCCGGCGAACTGGGCGAAGCGCATGCCGAACCCCAGCACCCGGCCCACGGAGTCGAGCATGAGCGCGCACGGCAGCATCCAGACGACGAAGGCGAGCCAGGGGATGGTGCCCGGGACGAGCTCGATGCGCCCGCGATGGATGAGGTAGGCGAGCATCGGCACGGACGCGATCAGCAGGTAGAAGGGAAGCAGGCCGAACGCCCACCATGCCGGCAGCCCCCAGAGCAGGACGAGGATGGGCCATGCAGGCAGCTCGCGCCGCGTCTCCGGTGGGGTTCTCACGGCGGCGTGCGCGCCCGCCCGCGCTGCTGCGCCGATGCCGGCGTCGGCCGCCGCCGCTCGCCCCGAGGTGCCGACGGTGACCGTCACGCGACCGGAGCCCGGACTCCGGCGCCGAGCGCCCGGTACTTCCGCACCAGTGAAAGCGCGGCCACCCCCGCGGTGAAGAGGAACAGCGCCACGTACGCGGTGAGGAAGACCGGCATCCAGGCGGACGTCGCGACGATGAGGTACGTCACCCCGACGTCGTACGGCAGCTTCGCGAAGGAGAGCCAGACCGGGGCATCCGCTCGTGGCACCTCACCGCCCGGCGTCAGTTTCTCAGCGAGTGTCTGCGCGAAAAACCACACCGACGACAGCAGGGCGAACGCAGCGGCCGTCGACACGAACACCAACGGCTCACCGGCTCGCACGAGGAAGACGAGGACGGCGACGTGGAACAACGGCAGCCGCGCCGCGTCGACGACGTGATCGAGCCACTCACCCGCCAGGGAGCCGGATCCCGTGAGCCGGGCCAGCTGGCCGTCGGCCGAGTCGAGCGCATACCCGCCGAGGAGGAGCAACGACGCGCCGACGGCCGCCGCAGGGGACGGCGGCGCGAGTGCGAGCACCAGCATGCCAGCCACGGACAGGATGCCGCTCAGGAGCGTCACCTGGTTCGGGGAGAGTCGCAGGACGTAGGCCACCGCGGCTGCACGGCGCCCGAGACCCCGGTTGACCCAGCGGAGGTAGGCGGGGACACCTGCGCCCGGTTTCTGCGCCGCCGCGAGCCGGGCGACCGCGTCCCGGTAGTTCCGCCG
This sequence comes from Agromyces humi, assembly GCF_009720255.1. Taxonomy (GTDB): domain Bacteria; phylum Actinomycetota; class Actinomycetes; order Actinomycetales; family Microbacteriaceae; genus Agromyces; species Agromyces humi. The sequence continues at coordinate 16,440 of NZ_WJSP02000023.1, forward strand.
TTCGCTCGTGCTGGTCACTTGGGGGTCCCGGTGCCAGTCTCAGCGGGTCGCCGACAGCACGAGCTCGAAGCTCATGTCGGGCGACGTGCGGTAATTGAGGTGGGTGGACGCGCTGAGCACGTTCGTCCCGGCGACGAGCAGGCTGGTGGGCACCGCCAGCTCGACCTGGTTCGCCACGGCCGTCGTCGTCCGTGGTGCAGCGGTCGCGAACGTCGACTGGGTGATGGTGCCGGCCGGCAGGTTCGCACGGCCGATCTCGGTGCCGTTGAGGTAGACGATCGCGCCGTCGTTCGCCACGAACCGCACGGTGACCGTGTCGAGGGCGCCCGGGTCGCTGACGGTGAACGCGTGTCGGAACCGCGCGCCCAGCGGACGGGGCGAGGGCGCCCCGACCGAGATGTCAGTGCCGAGGCCCGTCGAGTTGAATCCCAGCGGGGCAGGGCCGACCACCCACGAGGAGTCGTCGAACGCCGGCTGCTGCCAATCCGGCTGCCAGGTGCTGGCGTCGTAGGACCAGCGCCAGTTCGCCGTCTTCGGCACCAGCGTCACGTTCGGGTCGACCGGCTCTGCGGGCGTGGTCACCTGCGCGGTGCCGGCCGGCGACGTCGAGGCGCCCGCGATGGCGACCACGCTGTACTGATAGGTGGTCGAGGCCGCGAGGCCGCTGTCGGCGAAGCTCATCGTCGACCCCGGAACGCGTGCCACCTCGACGCCATCGCGCCGGACCGCGTACTCGGTGACGCTCCCCGGCGACGGATGCGTCCACGAGACGTCCACCGTCGAGAAGCTGGTCGCGGTCGCCGCCACCGTCGGCGCCGCCAACGGCGCAGGCGTGCCGCGCTTCGCCGTGAACCGCAGGTCGAAGCTGAGGTCGGGCGAGGTGCGGTAGTTGAGGTGCGTCGATGCGGCGATCACGTTGGTCCCGCTGACGAGGAGCCCGCTCGGCACCGTGAACTGGACGCGGCTGGAGGCCGCGGCCGTGGTTCGAGGCGCCGCGCTGGCGAACGTGTTCTGGCCGACCGTGCCGGACGGCATGTTGGCCCGTCCGATCTCGACGCCGTTCACGGACACGACCACGCCGTCGTCGGCGACGACGGACACGACGCCGTCGATCACCGTCGCAGGGTCGCTCACCGTGAAGGCCTTGCGGAACTGCGCGCTCAGCGGGCGCGGGCTCGGCGCTCCGACGGAGATATCGGTCGCGATCGTCGAGGACCCGAATCCGAGGAACGATGCTCCCGTGGACCACGATCCGTCGTTGTAGCCGATGTCGCGCCAGTTGGCCGCCCACGCCGTGGAGTCGTAGCGCCAGCGCCACGAATCACCCGTGGAGGCGAAGGTGAGGTCGGTCGCGCTCGGCGGGTTCACCATCGCGACGGACGACGTCGCAGAGCGGTTGCCCGCCGCGTCGACGGCACGCACGAAGTACTTGACCGGCGTGCTCTCCACGGGAACGGACAGCTCACGGGCGCTCGTGGACGCGACGACCTTGTTCCCACGGATCACCTCGTACTTGGCGACGCCGCGGTTGTCGGTCGAGGCGCTCCAGGACAGCAATGCGCTCGCGGCATCCGTCGGGGTCACCGTCGCCGTCGGTGCCGACGGCGCGGCCGCGTCACGCGGAGCGAACCTCGTGAAGCCCGCCGCCCACTGGTTCACCTGCCCGGCGCGGGTGGAGTACAGCAGGTCGCCGCCCGCCCACAGCGTGCCGGTGGAATCCTGGAAGAGGGCCCATACGCCGAATCCTCGGCGGGCCTGGGTGATCGGGTTGAAGTCCTGGAGGTACTTGCCAGTGGCGGCATCCCACCCGCCGAACAGGTTGATGCTGTCGCCCTGCGTCCAGTTCGTGCCGACATCCGACCACGTGAAGGCGTTCTCGTACGTGAAGTCACCGCAGTGGCACCCTGCGAAGACGGTGTCGGCATTCGCCTCGACCACCTGGAAGTCACCGCCCGCCTTCGTGATGCTCCCGCTCGTTCGCGTGAACGTGTTGCGGTCGTACCCGAACAGGCTGTGCTCGGACCCACCCGAGTACACCTTGCCCGCAGCCTCGGCAACGCCGAGCTGCCAGATGTTGCCCGTGAAGTTCGTGCCGGGCTTGCTGAACTGCGGGACCCACAGGGGCTGCACCAGTGGCGCGCCGCTGGCGGTCTGGAAGGCCGCGTCGCTCAGCGTCTGGGTCGCGCCGCTCTGGCGGAAGTACCCCGAGTAGTAGGCCCGCGTGCCGTCGGCTGCCGCCTCCACGCCGACGCTGGTGCCGTTGAGGTTGGGGTTCCACTGGGTGTCGGGACCTCCCGCGGCGAGATTGATCCGTGCGCCGTTCCAGGAACTGGAGGTCACGCCGTTCGATCCGACGAGGTGCGTGAACGACCCCGACAGGTAGAGGGAACTCCCCTGGAGCGAGAAGCCGCGCACCTGGACCGTTCCGCCCGCCGTGCGGTTCTCGACGTCGACCTGCCACCCGGGAGCCGTCTGGCCGGTGGCCGGGTCGAGCACCACGAATCCGGAGTGCGGCTGCCCGTTGACGGTGGTGAACTGGCCGCCGACCGCCAGGCGCCCGTCAGGCAGCCCGACGATCGCCTTCACCTGGTTGTTCAGCTGCGGCACGAACGCCGGCTTGAACTCACCGCTGTTCACGTCGAACGCCGCCAGGTAGGGACGCTCGACCTTGCTGGTGCCGGTCGAGGCGGCCGACTTCTGCACGTAGCGGAAGTTTCCGCCGACATACACGGTGTTCCCGACCTGGCCGAACGCGGCCACCTCGGTGTTGAGCTCACCGTCGACGCCGTTCGCCTGACCGGTGACGCCCCAGACGGTGCGGAGTGCATCGCTGTCGGGCTGCGCTCGCAGTGTCTGCGCCGGCGCGCCCCCGTCGGGGATCGTGCCGAAGTCCATCTGCGCGATCCGCAGCTGCGGGCGAAGGTAGACCTGCGTGAACGGTCGTGCGCCGCCGAGCCCGTTCGTCGCGGAGTACAGATAGGAGGTCGCGGCGTTCTGGCCGAGCACCTGGGAGCCGTACGAGAATCCGCCGACCCAACCCTGCGCCGCGCTGATGCCCTGATCGACGCGGCGGAACTGCGAGTTGCTGCCGAAGTTGGCGGTCGTGCCACCCGAGCCCGCGACTCCGTCGAATTGATAGGTGCCGACGGGGTGCTCACCGCGGAACGTCCACACCCAGCGGTCTCGCTTGGGCATCGTGAACCGCGCCTCCTGCCACGTCGTACCGGTCGTGTTGGTCGCGCGACGGAGCCGGATGCCGTCGGGGAGGGCGCTCACCTTGCCGTTGTTCAGCAGGCCGTCGATCATCTGCGACGGGAGCTGCGCCACCGTGAACGCGTCGGGCCCCGTCACGGTGTTGCGGAGGACATCGGGTGTGCGCAGGCCGTGGTAGTAGTTCTTCCAGCCCTCTCGGCCTCGACCGACGAGGACCCATCCACCACCGCTGGTGGTCATGTCGCAGTAGAACTGCTCGGGAGCCTTCAGCGCGGGCGTGAGCAGCCAGTACACGCCGTCGGGCGAGGCGGGAACGTTCTGCTTCACCTCCCAGCACGAGCCGGCCGCCGTGCGCTCACTCCGCCCGTCGGGCGTCGGCTCGGCCGCCGCCGCGGGCGACGAAGGCGTTCCGGTGAACATCAGCAGGGATGCCGCCATCGCTGCGGCGGCCATGAGGCCGATCGACGTGCGAGCGCCGAATCGGGTTCGGGGCGAGGTGTGGTTCGTCATCATGGCTTCCTTGCTCATTCGGGACATGAGGCGCCATCGGGGATCTCGTGGGTCGAGATCCTCCAGAGACCGTCCGTGAAGACGGCGCCGTAGAGGTTCAGCACGGGGTGGCCCGGCTGGTAGAGCTGATCGCCGACGGACTTGCCGGCGCTGTCGAGGACGTCGAGTCCGCTCGTGTCGAGGCAGACTTCGAGGAGCGCGGTCGGAGGGGCGGACGTGAGGTCGATGGACCGGACGGCGACGCTGGTGACCTCGGCCGCGCCGACCTGCGTGTAGCCGAGTTGCTTCCGCTCGACGGCGAGTGCTTCCAGCTCGCCCTGGACGAAGCCCGTGGCGATCACGTCGATGCCCTCGGTGCCGCCGTCGGCGCGCTGCAGGATCTCGTTGCTCGCGGCCACGAGGTCCTCGACCGCCACGGTGGCTGCGACCGTCGCGGTCTCCTCGTCGCCGAGGGGGGCCGGCTCGGGCGTCGTGACGGAGAGTGGGGGCGGCGGTTCCTCCGTGGGTTCCACGGTCGACTCGGCGGAGGTGTCGACCGTCGGCTGGGTCAGGTTCGCGGAGAGGGCGATCGCCCCGGCGATCACCGCCCCGCCCGCGACCAGGGCCGCGCCGATGATCCAGCGCGCGCGACGAGGCTGTTCATCCTCGGGGCGGACGTCGTCCTCGGGGCGGACGTCGTCTTCGGGACGGGGTGCGGTCATGGCGTCCTCCCAAGGGAGTCGACGGCCTCGGTGAGGGCCGCGTGCCGGAGGCGGAAGTCGTCGACGGTCGAGCGGAGGCCGTCCTCGAGTGAGATCGTCGCGTTCCATCCGAGGGCCGTCACGCGCGAGACGTCGAGCAGCTTGCGCGGCGTGCCGTCGGGCATCGTCGGATCGAACTCCAGTCGACCCTCGAACCCGACCGCGTCGGCGACGAGGCCGGCGAGTTCGCGGATCGTGAGGTCGACGCCCGTGCCGACGTTGAGGTGCGCGAGCGTTCCGCCGAGCACCTCGTCGAACTCCGATCGAGGGCGTTCCATGACGTGCACGCTCGCGCGGGCGAGATCGTCCACGTGCAGGAACTCCCGCCGCGGCTCACCGGTGCCCCAGATGACGACTTCGGGAGCGCCCGTCTCACGGGCCTCGTGGAACCGGCGGATGAGCCCGGGGATGACGTGGCTCCGCGTGGGGTGGTAGTTGTCGCCCGGGCCGTAGAGGTTCGTCGGCATGATGGCCCGGTAGTCGCGGCCGAACTGCGTCCGGAGGCTGGCGCAGAGGGTGATCCCGGCGATCTTCGCGACCGCGTAGGCCTCGTTCGTCGGCTCGAGCGGACCGGTGAGCAGCGCCTCCTCGACCATCGGCTGGGTGGCGAACTTCGGGTAGATGCACGAGGAGCCGAGGAAGAGGAGCCGATCGACGTCGTGGGCGTGCGCCGCCCAGATCACGTTGGCCTCGATCATCAGGTTCTCGTAGAGGAAGTCGGCGGGGAGCATGCTGTTGGCGTAGATGCCGCCCACCTTCGCCGCGGCCAGGACCACCTGGTCGATGTGCTCGTCCGCGAAGAACCGCTGGACCTGGGCCTGGTCGGTGAGGTCGAGTTCGGCGCGCGTGCGCGTGACGATCTCCGCGTAGCCCAGTGAGCGGAGGCGCCGCTCGATCGCCGAGCCCACCATGCCACGGTGTCCGGCGACGAAGATTCGGAGGTCGGTGGGATGCATGCTCATCCCTCCGCCGTGACCAGCGTGTGGTAGCCGAGCGACTTCAGCAGCGCGGTCTGCTTGGCGACGTCGAGATCGGCGGCGACCATCTCGGCGCAGAGGTCGCGGACGCCGATCTCGGGCATCCAGCCCAGCTCGAGGTTCGCCTTCGTCGCATCGCCGAGCAGGGTCTCCACCTCGGCGGGCCGGAAGTACCGGGGATCCACCCGCACGATGACGTCGCCGGGCGCCACGCCCGGTGCGTCGTCGCCGATCACCTCGTCGACGACGCCGACCTCGCCGAGTCCGGAGCCCTCGAAGCGCAGGGTGACCCCGACCTCCTCGGCGGCCCATCGCACGAACTGGCGGACCGAGTGCTGGATCCCCGTCGCGATGACGAAGTCCTTGGGTTCCTCGCGCTGCAGCATCATCCACTGCAGGCGCACGTAGTCGCGCGCGTGCCCCCAGTCGCGCCGGGAGTCGAGGTTGCCGAGGTACAGGCAGCGCTCGAGGCCCTGGGCGATGTTCGCGATGCCGCGGGTCACCTTGCGCGTCACGAACGTCTCCCCGCGCCGCGGCGACTCGTGGTTGAAGAGCACGCCGTTGCAGGCGTACATGCCGTAGGACTCGCGGTAGTTCACCGTGATCCAGTAGGCGAAGAGCTTCGACGCGGCATACGGCGACCGAGGGTAGAACGGGGTCGACTCCCGCTGGGGCACCTCCTGCACCTTCCCGAACAGCTCGGAGGTGGAGGCCTGGTAGAACCGCACGTCGTCCATGTGGAGGAGCCGAACCGCCTCCAGCAGCCGGAGGGTGCCGAGGGCGTTGACGTCGGCCGTGTACTCGGGCTCCTCGAAGCTGACGGCGACGTGCGATTGCGCGCCGAGGTTGTAGATCTCGTCGGGCTCGACGTCCCGCACGATCCTGGTGATGTTCGACGCGTCGGTGAGGTCGCCGTAGTGCAGGAACAGCTGCGCGTCCTCGGCGTGCGGGTCCTGGTAGATGTGGTCGATCCGCTGCGTGTTGAACTGGGAGGACCGGCGCTTGATGCCGTGCACCTCGTAGCCCCGGTCGAGGAGGAACTCCGCGAGGTACGAGCCGTCCTGGCCGGTGATGCCCGTGATGAGTGCGCGCTTGGCCATGGCGTCAGCCCTCGCTCTCGGTGCGCTCGGGAGCGTCGGGTGCCTCGAGTGCGGACAGTGCCTGCCGGAGGATCGAGCTCGAGGTCGTCACCGTGTAGGGGAAGTACACGACTTCGACGCCGACCCTCGCGAATGCACGCTCCAGTTCGCGACCACGTGGCGTGCCCTTCCAGTCGTCGCCCTTGAAGTAGATGTCGAACCGGACCTCGTTCCACGTCTCGAGCTTGTCGATCGCGGTTTCGGGGTACACCTCGTCGACGAAGGTGATGTGGCGGACGATCTCCAGCCGCTCGCTGAGCGGCACGATGGGGCCGTGACCTCGGGTGGCCACGAGGGCCTCGTCGGCGACGATGCCCGCCACGAGGTAGTCGCAGGCACTGCGCGCGTGCTTCAGGATGTTGAGGTGGCCGATGTGGAAGAGGTCGAAGGCGCCGCCGGCATAGCCGATGCGCGCCCCCTCGGGTCGCCGGACGGACTGGTCGAGGTCGGTCATCAGTACGCCCCCTTCGGGCGAAGCACCGTCTTCACCGTGCGCCACACGATCATGAGGTCACCCAGGAGCGACCAGTTCTCGACGTAGTAGAGGTCGAGCCGGACGCTCTCCTCCCAGCTCAGGTCGGAGCGCCCGCTGATCTGCCAGAGGCCCGTGAGGCCCGGCTTGATCATGAGCCGGCGCTTCACCTTCTTCTCGTAGCACTCCGCCTCGGAGACGAGGGGCGGCCGCGGACCGACGACGCTCATGTCGCCGACGAGGATGTTCCAGAACTGGGGCAGCTCGTCGAGCGAGTGCGAGCGCAGCTTCCGGCCGATGCGGGTGACGCGAGGATCGTTGCGGAGCTTGAAGAGCACGCCCGAGCCATCGTTCTGGTCGAGCAGTCCTTCGAGGTCCCGTTCGGCGGTCGGCACCATGGAGCGGAACTTCAGCATCTCGAACGTCTGGCCGTCCCGGCCGCACCGGGTCTGCCGGAACAGGACCGGGCCGGGGCTGTCGAGCCGCACCAGCAGCGCGATGACGAGCATGAGGGGCGCGAGCAGCAGGAGGGCCGTGCCCGAGAACGCGATGTCGAAGGTGCGCTTCACGACGTGACGCCACCCCGCGAACGTCGGGATTTCGACGTGGAGGAGCGGCAGGCCCTCGACGGGCCGGAAGTGGACCCGCGGCCCTGCGACGTCGGTGAGCCGCGACGACAGCACCAGTTCGGTCGCGGTGCCCTCGAGGTCCCAGCTCAGTTGCCGGATCGCGTCGCCCCCGTCGCCGTACTGCCCGGTGACGATGACGGCGTCGGCATGGTGGGCCGCCGCGGCGGCGGCGGCGCCGGCGGTGCCCGCGACGAC
>NZ_WJSP02000230.1 GCF_009720255.1 Agromyces humi
GCGCGCGGCGTGCGGATCAGTGCGCGGCGACCTGGGGCGGCAGCGCCGCCACGAGCGGGTGGTCGAAGTCGAGCGCGCCCACCTTCGCGGCCCCGCCGGGCGAGCCGACCTCGTCGAAGAACTCGACGTTCGCCTTGTAGTAGTCGGCCCAGACATCGGGCAGGTCGTCCTCGTAGTAGATCGCCTCGACCGGGCACACCGGCTCGCAGGCGCCGCAGTCCACGCACTCGTCGGGGTGGATGTAGAGCGAGCGTTCGCCCTCGTAGATGCAGTCGACCGGGCACTCGTCGATGCAGGCGCGGTCCTTGACGTCGACGCAGGGCAGCGCGATGACGTAGGTCACGAGCCGACCAGCGCGCCCGCGCGCGAGATCTCCACCTGCTCGTCGCGAGGCACGACCTTCACGCGCTCGCGAACGATGTCGGCGTGCGCGGCATCCGTCGGCTCCCACGCCTCACCCAGCCCGCGCTCGTGCGCGTCGAGCTCGAGCCATCCGGCCCACGTCGTGAAGCGGATGCCGCGGCCCTCGAGCAGCTCGAACACCTCGTCCCCGTCGGGCCCCGCCGACACGGTCGGCTCGGGCAGCGCGCCCGCCGCGGCATCCGCGAGCAGGTTCGTGATGGTCTCGAGCGCGTCGCCCTTGGTGTGCCCGATGAGGCCCACGGGGCCGCGCTTGATCCAGCCGGTGGCGTAGACGCCCGGAATCGGCTGGCCCGCGGCATCCGTCACCCGGCCGCCGTCGTTGGGGATGACCGCGCGACGCTCGTCGAACGGCACACCCGGCAGCGGCGAGCTCGCGTAGCCGACGGCGCGGTAGACGGCCTGCACGGGCACGTCGACGAACTCGCCGGTGCCGACGACCGAGCCGTCGCCCACCGGGCGGGTGCGCTCGAAGCGCACGCCCTCCACGCGGTCGACGCCGAGCACCTCGACGGGCGCGTGCAGGAAGTGCAGGTGCAGGCGGCGCGACGCGGTGGGCACCCAGTCGGCGGGCTTGCGCCAGCCGTTGAGGGTGCGGGTCATGACCTTGACCTGGTTGTTCGAGGCGAGCAGCTGGTCGGCGTGCGGGTCGCCGGCGGCGCGCTCGAAGTCGTCGTCGTACACGATCACGTCCACGTCGGGCACCTCGCCGAGCTCCCGCAGTTCGATGGGCGTGAACTTCACGTGGGTGGGGCCGCGACGGCCGAACACGTGCACGTCGGTCACGGGCGACGCCTCGAGCCCGGCGACGACGTTGGCCGGGACATCCGTCGACAGCAGGTCCTTCGGATGCTTCGCCAGCACCCGCGCGACGTCGAGCGCGACGTTGCCGTTGCCGATCACCGCGATCTGCTCGGCCTCGAGCGGCCACTCGCGCGCCACGTCGGGGTGGCCGTCATACCAGGCGACCACGTCGGCCGCGCCGTACGAGCCGGGCAGGTCGATGCCGGGGATGTCGAGCGGGGCGTCCCGCAGTGCGCCGGTCGCGAAGACGACCGCGTCGTAGCGCTCGCGCAGCTCGTCGACCGTGATGTCGCGGCCGACCTCGACGTTGCCGATGAGGCGGATCGTGCCCGCGTCGAGCATCTCGTGCAGCGAGTTCACGATGCCCTTGATGCGGGGGTGGTCGGGCGCGACGCCGTAGCGGATGAGCCCATATGGCGCGGGGAGCGACTCGAACAGGTCGATCGCGACCTCGCCGCCGGCCTCGGTGACCTGGCGGTTCAGGATGTTGCCGGCGTAGATGCCGGCGGGGCCGGCGCCGACGATCGCGACGCGGAGGGGACGGGTCATGGCTGGGTGGCCTTTCGATGGTCGGACCGGGAGGTCGGGAGTCGGGGTCTCGGGGTTCAGCGCGCGCCGGCTGCGGCGGTGCCGGACGCGTCGAGCGCCGCGGGGGCGTAGGGGCTCAACGTCACGACGTCGCCCACCACCACGACGGCGGGCGAGCGGATGCCACGGCGCGCCGCCTGCAGCGCGATCGTGCTGAGCGTGCCCACGGTGACGCGCTGGCGCGGCCCGTAGCCGTCCTCGATGATCGCGACGGGGCAGTCTCCGCCGCGCTCGCCGCGGGCGAGGGTGATCGCGGAGTTCGCGAGCGTGCCGATGCCCATGAGCAGCACCACGGTGTGGTCGCGGCCGCCGCCGAGCGACTGGATCTGGTCGTGGCCGGTGACGACGGTGAACGTGGTCGCGAGGCCGCGATGGGTGAGCGGAATGCCGGCGATGGCCGGCACCGAGATGGCGCTGGTGATGCCGGGCACGACGTCGACGTCGACGCCGGCGTCGCGGCAGAACGCGACCTCCTCGCCGCCCCGCCCGAAGATGAACGGGTCGCCGCCCTTGAGCCGCACGACGCGCTTGCCGTCGCGCGCGAGGGTGACGAGCAGGGCGTTGATCGCGTCCTGCGGCACGGCGTGGTGGCCGGGCAGCTTGCCCACGTCGACGACCTCCGCGCGGAGTTCCACGCCCTCGGCGGCGAGCCCGTCGAGCACGCCGCGTGCGCCGAGGCGGTCGGCGACGATCACATCGGCGGCTTCGAGCGCGCGGAGGCCGCGGATCGTGAGGAGTCCCGCGTCGCCCGGTCCGGCGCCGACGAGCGTGACGCGGCCGGTCGCCGGGTCCCGAGTGGGCGATGTTGGCGATGCGACCGGGTGCGACACCGCCAACTTCGCCCACTCGGTGGTGGTGCGGGTGGCGGAGCCGGGGTCGTTCGTGGCCGCGGTCATCGCGTGCCTCCCAGGAGCAGGCCCCGGCGACGCAGCATCCGTCGCTCGAGGGGGGCGAAGAAGACGAGCTCGATGAGGATGCCGATGAACAGGATCACGAGCACCGTCGCGAGGACGCCGCCGATGTCGGCGAGCTCGCGGCTCTGCTGCAGCATGGAGCCGAGGCCGAAGCCGATCGTGCCGCCGACGGCGATGATCTCGGCGGCCATGAGCGAGCGCCACGAGAACGCCCAGCCCTGCTTGAGGCCGGCGACGTAGCCGGGCAGTGCGGCGGGGAGCACCACGAGGGTGGCGAGTCGGGTGCGGTTCGCGCCGAGCACGGTGCCCACCCTGCGCAGCTGCGGCGGCACCTGCTCGACGCCCGCGATGAGGCCGTTCACGATGGACGGGACCGCGCCCATGAGCACGACGAAGTACACCGTGGCATCCGTCAGCCCGAACCACAGGATGGCTGCCGGGACCCACGCGACCGACGGCAGCACCTGCAGGCCCGAGATGATCGGGCCGATCGCGCGGCGCAGCGGCTTCACCTCGGCGAGGAGCAGGCCGAGGGGCGTACCGACGACGACGGCGATGAGGAAGCCGACGACGCCGCGCTCGAGGCTCGTGAGCACGGCCAGCTGCAGGCGGCCCGATTCCCAGCCGGCGAGCATCGCGTTGAACACGTCGACGGGGCCGGGCACGATGTCGGGGCGCGGCTGGGCGATGACCACGTAGAGCTGCCACGCGGCGATGAGGGCGACCACGAAGAGGATGGGCGGCAGCACGCTCGTGGTGAAGCGGCGCCAGGCGCTCTGGGCGCGCTCGGGCGAGGTCTGCAGGCGGTCGAGTCCGGCCTCGAGGCTGCGCAGGTCGTCGTGGCGGTCGCGGGCATCGTGAGCGGATGCCTCGGGCGAGCGCCCCGGGCCGGTCGCGGCGGCCGCTGCGCGGGCGGCGGCCTCGCGCTCGTCGAGAAGGGTGGCGTCATGCGGCATTTCGGCGGATCTCCTTCCGGAGCTGCTCGGTGATCTCGATCGAGAGCGCCGCGACCTCGGGCGACTCGATGCGCCGGCCGGTGGTCTCGGCGATGCGCCACTCGCCGGCCACGCGGCCGGGGCGGCTCGAGAGCAGCACCACCCGCTGGCCCAGCCGGGCCGCCTCGCGCACGTTGTGCGTGACGAACACGATCGTGCGGCCGGTCCGGCGCCACACGCGCTCGAGCTCCTCGTGGAGCAGGTCGCGGGTGATGGCGTCGAGCGCGGCGAACGGCTCGTCCATGAGGAGCACGGGGCGGTCCTGGGCGAGGGCCCGCGCGAGGGCGACGCGCTGGCGCATGCCGCCCGAGAGCTCGTGCGGTCGCTTCTCAGAGGCATCCGCGAGGTTGACGACGTCGAGCAGCTCGAGCGCCTCGCCCCGACGGGCGGCGCGCGGCACGCCCCGCAGGCGCAGGGCGAGCTCGACGTTCTGCCGGGCGGTGAGCCACGGCATGAGCGCCGACTCCTGGAACATCACCGCGGCGCCCTCGGCGGGCACGTCGATCGAGCCCGTCGTGGGAGCGTCGAGACCCGCGATGAGGTTGAGCAGCGTGGACTTGCCGCAGCCCGAGGCGCCGAGCAGGCAGACGAACTCACCGGTCTCGATCGACAGGTTCACGTCGTCGAGGACGAGCGGCCCCGCGCCGAAGCGCTTGCCCAGCCGGTCGATGCGGATGGCCGTCTGCCCGCTCATGAGTGGCTCCTACTCCTCGCCGAGGCCGCCGGCGGAGACCGGCTCGGCGTCGTCGGCCTCGAGCAGCTCGTTGAGGAGGCGCAGGTCGAACAGCCCGTCGATCGAGCCGTCCTTCTGCGTGCCCGCCTCGAGCCCGTTCTCGACGAGCGTCTCGAAGGTCTCGGCGTGCGGGTCGACCCCGAACGTCACGTGCTCGAGCGCCCGGGTGATGACCGCGTCGTCGAGCGGCTTGCCCGTCTCGGCCTCGAGCGCGGCGTTGATCACCGCGGGTGCCTCGTCGGCGTGCTCGTCGAGCCAGGCGACGGATGCCACGTGGCCCTCGAGCAGTGCCTTCACGGTCTCGGGGTGCTCGTCGAGGAACTCGGCGCGCACGAGCAGCACGGTCGTGGGGAATGCGCCGTCCTCCCAGAGGTCGGCCTCGTCGACGAGCACGTGCGCGCCGCGGCCGCCGTCGGCGAGCAGGCGGGAGACCCAGGGCTCGGGCAGCCAGGCGCCGTCGAGGCCGCCCTGCTGGAAGAGCGTGAGGGTCTGCGCGTTCTCGGTGGGCGTGATGTGCACGTCGCCGCCGCCGGTGGTGTCGGTGGTGTAGTCCTCGTCGGCGAGCCACGAGCGCAGCGCGACGTCCTGCGTGTTGCCGAGCTGCGGCGTCGCGAGCGTGGTGCCCTCGAGGTCCTTCGCGGAGTCGATGCCCTCGCGCACGACGAGCGCCGCACCGCCCGTGGCCGCGCCGGCCACGACGTGCGCCGACTCCCCGCCCGACTGGATGAACGTGTTGATCGACGGGTTCGGCCCGATGTAGGTCGCGTCGATCGCTCCGGCCGAGAGCGCCTCGATGGCGGCGGGTCCGGCGTTGAACACCTGCGTCGTCAGCTTCGTCTCGCCGAGCGCGTCGGCGAACAGGCCCTCCTGCAGGCCCACGAGCGCGGGCGCGTGGGTGACGTTCGCGAAGTAGCCGAGGCGCAGCTCCTCGGCGGGGCTCGTCGACGCCGAGGCATCCGCCGCCGCCGTCTCACCCGCCGCCGACTGGGGTGCGCAGCCGCTGAGCGCGAGCACCGCCGTGGTGACGATGGCGGCCGCGAGCATCATGCCCGCGACCAGGCCGAGGCGGGAACGGGCGCGTGAGGTTGCGGTCATGCTGCTACTCCTTCGGTGTCGGTGTCGGTGGTCGTGCGGGTGGTGCTGGTGCTGCCGGCGTCGCCGGTGGCGGGCGTCACCGGAGCGGTGACGATTCCGGCAGCGAGCGTGGCGCCCGACTGCGGGTCGATCACGAGGAAGGCGCCGGCGCGACGGTGCGCGGCGTACTCCTCGACGGGCAGTTCGGCCGCGAGGCGCACGCGCACCTGGCCGATGTCGTTGACGGCGAGGCCATCGGCGGGCTCGAGCGCGAGCGAGTCGAGGTCACGGCGGCCCACGATCTCGGGCACGAGGGCCTGCACCGTGGTGGTGCCCGACTTCACGAGCACGCGGGCGCCGGGTCGCAGCGGCTGGGCGCCGAGCCAGAACAGGGCGGCGTCGAGCTCGCGACGCGG
>NZ_WJSP02000231.1 GCF_009720255.1 Agromyces humi
CGGCAAGGGCAAGGCCCCCGGGAAGGTGGCCGGCCAGGGCCAGCGCGCCGGCGCGCCCCGCGGGGCATCCGGCGCAGCACGACGGTCGAAGTCGGGCGACGAGTCCGAGATCGTGACGGGCCGTAACTCCGTCGTCGAGGCGCTGCGCGCCCGTATCCCCGCGACGACCCTCTACGTCGCCGCGCGCGTCGAGATGGACGACCGGGTGAAGGAGGCGATGAAGATCGCCACCAACCGCGGCATCCCCATGCTCGAGGTCATGCGGCCCGAGCTCGACCGCCTCGCCGGCGAGGGCGGCGTGCACCAGGGTCTCGCACTCAAGGTGCCGCCCTACGAGTACGCCCACCCGATCGAGCTCCTCGACGAGGTGCTCGCCCGCGACGAGACCCCCCTCTTCGTCGCGCTCGACGGCATCACCGACCCGCGCAACCTCGGCGCGATCCTCCGCTCCACGGGCGCGTTCGGCGGCCAGGGCGTCATCGTGCCGCAACGTCGCTCGGTGGGCGTGAACTCCGCCGCATGGAAGACGTCGGCGGGTGCGGCGGCTCGGGTGCCGGTCGCGATGGCCGCGAACCTCACGCAGACGCTCAAGGCCCTGAAGGAGCGCGGGGTGTTCGTGCTCGGACTCGACGGCGACGGCGACGTGTCGCTCCCCGGCCTCTCGTGGGCGGAGCGTCCGATCGTCGTGGTCGTCGGCAGCGAGGGCAAGGGCCTCTCCCGTCTCGTCGCCGAGACGTGCGACGCGATCGTGTCGATCCCGATCGAGTCGTCGACCGAGTCGCTGAACGCCGGCATCGCGGCATCCGTCACCCTCTACGAGATCTCGAAGCTGCGGGCCGAGTCGGCCGTCTGAGGCTGTCAAGGCCTCGATCGCCGTCGGCGCGGCACATAGCGTCGGAGGCATGACGCAGAACATCGACGAGTACCGAGACGACGACACGCGCGCGACCGACGCTGCGGGCGGCACCGAGACGCCGCCCGACCCCGCGGAGGAGCGCGAGCGCATCGCGAAGCTCGTGACCGGTGCCGACACGGCGCTGCTCACCAGCCGCAGTGCCGACGGGACGCTGCACGCGCGTCCGCTCGCCGTGCTGCAGGACGACTTCGACGGCGTCATCCGGTTCCTCGTGCAGGATCCGAGCGAGAAGACCCGCGAGATCATCGCGGATCCCGTCGTCAACGTGTCGTTCGCCTCGAGGAACGGCTACCTGTCGATCGCGGGCCACGCGCGCATCGTTCGCGACGACGCGCTCATCGACGAACTCTGGAACCCGGCCGCACAGGCCTGGTTCGAGCAGGGCCGCGAGGACCCCACCATCGCGGTGCTCGAGGTGACGGGCGACGGCGCCGAGTACTGGGCGAAGACGGAGCCGGGCGTGTTCTCGCTCGTCAAGGCGGCCGCGGCGATCTTCACGCGCAAGACGCCCGACATCGGGGAGAACCGCAGCGTCGCGCTCTGACCCTGACGCCGGCGCCGGCCGGGCGGCTAGACGTTGAGGCGCCAGTCGTTCTCGTCGTCGGGATCCACGACCGCGATCGCGGAGGTCTCGGGAACCACCTCGATGGTCGACGTCGAACCGGTGGGCGGACCGAGCACGGTGGCCTCGTCGCGGCGATGCCGGAGCACCTGGTTGACGTAGGACGTGACCGCCTCGGCGAGGGGGATGTCGTGGCCGGCCTGCTGCGCCATGAACCAGCGGTGCTCGAGGAGCTGGTGGAACACCTCGGCCGGCTCGAGCTTGCCGCGCAGGTCGAGGGGGATCGCACGCACGACCGGCTCGAACACGCGCATGAGCCACTCGTGCGCGACCATCTCCTCGTCGAGGTCGGCCTTGCCGTACGCCGCCCGGTAGGAGTCGAGGTCGTTGAGCAGGCGCCGAGCCTGGTTCTCGCCCGCGTCGAGCCCGGTCAGGCGGAGCAGCCGCCGCTGGTGGTGGCCCGCGTCGACGACCTTCGGCTGGATGCGGAGCGTCGTGCCCGTGTCATCCGTGCGGATCGCCAGCTCCTCGATGTCGAAGCCGAGGTCGTTGAGGCGGTTCACCCGTTCGTTGATGCGCCAGCGTTCGGCGGTCGAGAACGATTCGGAGCCCGTGAGCTCCTTCCACAGGCTGCGGTACGCCTCGACGATGCCGTTCGAGATGCGCACCGGGTCGAGCTCGTCGGCGACGCGCCCGCCGGCTTCGAGGTCGAGGAGCTCGCCGGCGATGTTCACACGCGCGATCTCGAGGTCGTTCTCGCGCTGGCCGTTGGAGAGGCCGCCCTCGTAGAGCTTGCCGGTCTCCGCATCGACGAGGTAGGCGGCGAAGGCGCCCGCGTCGCGCCGGAACAGCGTGTTCGAGAGCGACACGTCGCCCCAGAAGAACCCGACGATGTGCAGGCGCACGAGCAGCACGGCCAGGGCGTCGATGAGCCTGGTCGCGGTGTCGGGCCGCAGGGTCTGCGAGAAGAGCGCCCGGTAGGGGAGGGAGAACCGGAGGTGGCGGGTAACGAGCACCGGCTTGAGCGGCTCGCCCTCGGCATCCGTGCGGTTGGTGATGACCGCGACCGGCTCGACGCAGGGGATCTCGGTGCGCTGCAGCAAGCGCAGCATCTCGTACTCGCCCTTGGCCATCTCGGCCGTGGTCTCCTTGATCGCCACGACGTGGCCGCCGAGGTGCGCGAATCGCACGAGGTGCCGCGAGATGCCCTTCGGCAGCGCGGCGATGGTGTCGCTCGGCCAGGACTCCAGCGGGAGGTCCCAGGGGAGGTCGAGCAGTGCCGGATCGGCCATGGCCGACGTGATCGAAAGTGAGCCGCTCATCGTGGTTCAGCGTAGTCGCCGGTGATGGTGCCCGCAGACACGCCGATGCCGGCCGCGGAGACGGCGATGCCGGCCGGGCCGAAGCCCGACCGGCATCCCGGTGGTGCGTGGAACGTCAGGCGACGATCGGCTTCTTGCTGAGGCGGAGGCCCGACTCGGAGTCGAAGATGTGCACGTGGCCCGGCGTGGCGGTCAGGTACACGCGGTCGCCGGCGTTCGGGTGCACGCGGCCGTCGACGCGCGCGACGATGTCCGTGCGCTTGCCCTCGACCGTCGAGTGCCCGTAGAGGTAGCCGTCGGCGCCGAGCTCCTCGACGAGGTCGACGTCGACCGCGAGGCCCTCGCCCTCGTTCGGCGACACGACGATGTCCTCGGGGCGCACGCCGATCGTGGCGACCTTGCTGCTCGCGTCGGCGAGCGCCTCACGCTCGACCGGCACGTTGGCGGTGCCGAACATGATCCCGCCCTCGACGAGGTCGGCGTGGAACAGGTTCATCGCGGGCGAGCCGATGAAGCCGGCCACGAACACGTTGTTCGGCGCCTCATAGAGGTCGCGCGGCGTGCCCACCTGCTGGAGGATGCCGTCCTTCAGCACCGCGATGCGGTCGCCCATGGTGAGCGCCTCGGTCTGGTCGTGGGTGACGTAGACCGTGGTGACGCCGAGGCGGCGCTGCAGCGAGGCGATCTGGGTGCGGGTCTGCACGCGGAGCTTCGCGTCGAGGTTCGACAGCGGCTCGTCCATGAGGAACACCTGCGGCTGGCGCACGATCGCGCGGCCCATGGCGACGCGCTGACGCTGGCCACCCGAGAGGGCCTTCGGCTTGCGAGCCAGGTAGGGCTCGAGGTCGAGGAGCTTCGCCGCCTCGAGCACGCGAGCGGCGCGCTCGTCCTTGCCGACGCCGGCGATCTTGAGCGCGAAGCCCATGTTCTCGGCGACGGTCATGTGGGGGTAGAGCGCGTAGTTCTGGAAGACCATCGCGATGTCGCGGTCCTTCGGCGGCACGTCGGTGACGTTGCGGTCGCCGATGAAGATGTTGCCCTCGTTGACCTCTTCGAGGCCCGCGAGCATGCGGAGCGACGTGGACTTGCCGCAACCGGAGGGGCCGACGAGGACGAGGAACTCGCCGTCCGCGACGTCCAGGTCGAGCTTGTCGACCGCCGGGCGGGTGCCACCGGGGTAGAGCCGGGTGGCCTTGTCGAACGTGACTGATGCCATGGTTCTTCTGTCTCCTTCACCGGCAGGTACGTGCCGGACGATCCGTAGTGAATGGAAGTGCGTCGACGTCGACGCCTCATCAGTATCGCATGCGCGAGGGGTGCCGCCGAATCGAGGCCGGACCCCTTGCGCCGGGCACTCGGGTGATTCCCATGCCGGGAACGGCACGCACCCGGCATCCGCTTGGGTGATTCCCAGACATGCTTCCTACTATCGTGGGTGCGTTCGCATGCATACGCGCGCGCACCCACAGCGACCGGAGTGACCATCGATGACCTACGGCGGATCGAATCAGCCACGCCCATCCCGAAATGAACGCAGAGAGGCGGCCCGAGAGAAGGCCAGGGTTCTCCGCGAGGAGCAGAAGAAGCGGGAGCGCCGCAACAAGATCCTGATCCAGGGCGGCATCATCGTGGCGGTCGTCGCCATCGCCGCGCTCGTCGGCACCCTGATCTTCCAGAGCGTGAAGCCCGCGGGTCCCGGTCCGCAGAACATGGCGAGCGACGGCATCCTGCTGACCGCCGGCGACGGCGGCGGCATCGTGGCCGTCGAGACGCCGGCGCTCGCGGCGGGCGAGGCGCCCACGCCGACGGTGCCCGACGACAGCGGCGAGGTCGCCAACATCGTCGTCTACGTCGACTACCTGTGCCCCTTCTGCGGCCAGTTCGAGGCCACCAACTCCGAGTCGATGCGCACCATGGTCGAGTCGGGTGCTGCGACCCTCGAGGTGCACCCCATCGCGATCCTCACGAACAAGTCGGCCGGAACGCAGTACTCGCTGCGCGCCGCCAACGCGGCCGCGTGCGTCGCCGAGTCGTCGCCCGACTCGTTCTTCGACTACAACGCGATCCTCTTCGAGAACCAGCCCGAGGAGGGGTCGACCGGCCTCACCGACGACGAGCTGAAGTCGCTCGCCGAGGAGGTCGGCGTGAGCAACCAGTCGACGATCGAGAAGTGCATCGACGACGTGCAGTTCAAGGCCTGGGTGCAGGACTCCACGAACCGCGCGCTGACCGAGCCCATCCCGAACACCAACCCCGAGCTGCCGTCCGTGACGGGCACCCCGACGGTGCTCGTGAACGGCCAGCAGTACGGCGGCTCGCTCGACGACCCGCAGGAGTTCCAGGCGTTCGTGCTGCAGGCGACGAGCCAGTCGTTCAACGACTCCGAGTCCACCCCCACCCCGACGCCCACGCCCACACCGGCGCAGTAGTCGGCGTCCCGTCCGACCACGAAGGCCCGGCCCGTGCCGGGCCTTCGTGCCGTCGGTAGGATGTCGGGGAGGCATCGCCTCTCGCCGGCTTGGCGCAATTGGTAGCGCACCGCTCTTGTAAAGCGGTGGTTGCGGGTTCGAGTCCCGCAGCCGGCTCTTGACCGAGAATCCCAGCACGGATGCCGCGGCGCCCGCCGCACCCTCCGAGCACCCGCACCGGCATGCCCACGTCGAGCGCACGCGGCTGCCCATGTGGCTCGCCATCGTGTTCGCCCTCGCCTGCGGAGCGCTGACCGCGGTGCAGTCGCGCATCAACGGGCAGCTCGCCCATGCGCTCGACGACCCGTACACGGCGGCGGCCATCTCGTTCGGGAGCGGCCTCGTGATCCTGCTCGTGGTGCTCGCGGCCTGGGGGCCGGGCCGGGCCGGCTTCGGCAAGGTGGCCACGGCGCTCCGCGAGCGCCGGATCGCGTGGTGGATGCTCTTCGGCGGCATCGCCGGTGCGTGGTTCGTGACGACCCAGGGCCTCTCGGTCGCGGTCGTGGGCGTGGCGCTGTTCACGGTCGCCATCGTGGCGGGCCAGACCCTCGGCGGCATCGTGTTCGACCTGCTCGGACTGGGCCCGGGCGGCCGGCGCCCGCTCACTCCCACCCGCGTCGTCGGTGCCGTGCTGGCGCTCGCGGCGGTCGGCTGGGCGG
>NZ_WJSP02000232.1 GCF_009720255.1 Agromyces humi
GCCCGAAGGCCAGCCGCGCGAACCAGGGTGAGCCCGACCGTGCCGCGCTGTCTGCCGCACCGACGCAGGCGGCGTGCACCCGCACGCGGAGCTCCCCGACTCCCGGCCGGGGGTCGGGACGCTCGGCGATGCCGACGACCTCGGGCGGTCCGTACTCCGTGACTTCGGCGACTCTCATGATCCTTCTCCCTGCTCGTCGGGGTACTGGAAGACGTCGTCGAGCGGGACCCCGAACACCCCGGCGATCTGGAACGCCATCTCGAGCGACGGCGAGTAGCGGCCCTGCTCGATGGCGATGACGGTCTGGCGGGTCACGCCGAGGCGGCGGGCGAGCTCGGCCTGCGTCATCTCGTCGGCGCGGAATCGCAGCGCGCGGATGGCGTTCGTGACCCTCGTGGGCTTCACCACGTCGGCACGCCCCTGCGGTACGCGACGATCTTGGTGATGCTCGACAGGATGGCCGAGAGCACGAAGCAGAAGTAGACGGTGTTCGCGATCCAGAACCCGTCGGCGTCGAGCATCGCGAGCACGAGCGCGCCCAGCGCCCCGATCACGACGAACGAGCTGCCGACGCGCTCGCCGAGCCGGTCGATCTCCTTGTCGCGGATGTCGCCCCTCGTGCTCTCGCTCGGCGAGAACACCTCGACGAGGATGCGCCCGACGATCGACGCCACGATCGCCCCACCGATGACCCACAGCATGGCGGGCACGTAGTCGATCTGGTCGACGGGCGTTCCGCTCAGGAGCGTCGGCAGCACCAGCGCCAGGTACACGGTGCTGCCGACGATGGCGACGACGAGGTAGACCCACGTGCCCTTCTCCTCGTACGACACCGACGACTCGTGCTCGCGCCGACTTCGTCGCTCCATGCGGCTCACGCTCCAATGTCAAGAATTGTTTACGTGCCTCAATGTAAAGCGTGCCCGACACTATGTCAACAATTCTTGACACTGGCGACGGAACGCAGGTTCGGCATCCACTCGATCGTGCGGGCCGCGGGCGCGGGCGGCGGCTAGTGGCTGCCGTCGACGAGCTTCAGTCCCACCACGCAGCCGACGAGGCCGGCCATGAGCGCGAGCTTGGCCCACGAGACATCCGTGTCGCCCGTGATCATGGCCCACGCCACCGTGAGGGCCGCGCCGACGCCGACCCACACCGCATAGGCGGTGCCGGTGGAGATGTCGCGCATCGCCCAGGCCAGCCCGCACATCGAGAGGGCGAGCGCGCCGAAGAACACCAGCGACGGCCAGAGCTTCGTGAAGCCCTCGGACTTCCCGAGTGCGGTGGCCCAGACGGCCTCGAGGACTCCGGACACGATCAACACGACCCACGCCATGACGGTTCACCCCCATGGCCAGTCTTGTCGCGTTCCGGGTACTGGATTCCCTCGTCCGGGGCCGCCGTCGGGCGACCTGCTCACACGCTAGCAACGGAGCCTGTGCAGTGCATGGGCAGGCAGGCGGGCAGCGGATGCCGCGGCCACGCGCCCGCGGCATCCGCTCGGCTCACCCGGCGCTCAGGGCAGCGCGAGCACCTCGGCGAAGTGCTCCACCACCGGGAACGGGTCGTAGAACCCGTGCAGCAGCTCCCGCCAGCGTGCGTACTCGGGCGAGCCGCGGAACCCGACCGCGTGCGCCTCGACGCTCTGCCAGTGCACGAGCAGCAGGTATTCGTTCGGCGTCTCGATCGACCGCAACACCCGCAGGTCGACGAAGCCGGGCATCCCGGCGATGATCGGGGCTGCCACGGCGAGCGCGGCTTCGAAGTCGGCCTCGCGGCCAGGCGTCACGGGCAGGATGGCGTGTTCGAGGATCACCGGCTCCACGGTAGCGGTCCCGCCGCGGCATCCGGCGCTGGCAGCCGACGGCCGCGGAATGGCAGCCCGAGCCGGCAGCGCCGAGCGCCGTACGCGGCATCATGAGGGCATGGACTTCGACGACACCGCCGCCCTCATCGTGATCGACGTGCAACAGGGGTTCGACGACCCCGCGTGGGGCGCGCGCGACAATCCCGACGCCGAGGCGAACATCGGGCGCCTCGTCACCGCGTGGGCGGATGCCTCGCGGCCGATCGTGCTCGTGCGGCACGACTCCGCCTCGCCGGGATCCCCGCTCGGCGTGGGCACGCCCGGCAACGCGCTGAAGGACGTCGTGGCGGATGCCCCGCACGACCTCTTCGTGACGAAACAGGTGAACTCGGCGTTCTACGGCGAGCCCGACCTGCACGCCTGGCTGCAGGACCACGGCATCCGCCAGCTCGTGATCACCGGGATCCAGACCAACATGTGCGTCGAGACGACCGCGCGTATGGGCGGCAACCTCGGCTACGACGTGGTGCTGCCGATCGATGCGACGCACACGTTCGACCTCCAGGGGCCGGGCGGCGTGCGCCTCACCGCGTCCGAGCTCGCGCGCGCGACGGCGGTGAACCTCCAGGGCGGCGGCTTCGCCCGCGTCGTCACCACCGACGACGTGCTCGGCGGCTGAACGTCCCCCTGCTCGACGACGCGGCCGCTCGCCCGACGATGCGAGCCCGCCCGGCGTCGCGGCATCCGTTGCCCCGCATTACGGCAGCGAGCGGATGCCGCGGCGCCCCGCAGTAGCGTGAACCCATGGCAGACCGCGAATTCGGCTTCAAGACCCGCGCCATCCACGCGGGCAACATCCCCGACCAGGTGACGGGCGCCCGCGCGCTGCCGATCTACCAGTCGAGCGCGTTCGTCTTCGACGACACCGCGGATGCCGCCGCCCGGTTCGCCCTGCAGAAGTACGGCAACATCTACTCGCGCCTCGCGAACCCCACCGTGGCGAGCTTCGAGGAGCGCGTCGCGAGTCTCGAGGGCGGCCTCGGCGCCGTCGCCACGGCCTCGGGCCTGAGCGCCCAGTACATCGTGTTCGCGAGCCTGGCCGGCGCGGGCGACCACATCGTCGCGTCGGCGAACCTCTACGGCGGCTCGATCACGCAGCTGGATGTCACGCTGCGCCGCTTCGGCGTCGAGACCACCTTCGTGCGCTCCTCAGACCCCGCCGACTACGCCGCGGCGATCACCGAGCAGACCAAGGCGCTCTTCGTCGAGACGATCGCGAACCCGTCGGGCGAGATCGCCGACCTCGAGGGCCTCGCCGACGTGGCGCGCGCGCACGGCATCCCGTTCATCGTCGATTCGACCATCCCGACGCCCTACCTCAACCGTCCGATCGAGTGGGGCGCCGACATCGTCACGCACTCGGCCACGAAGTTCCTCGGCGGCCACGGCACGACGCTCGGCGGCGTGGTCGTCGAGTCGGGCCGATTCGACTGGCACTCCGAGAAGTTCCCGCTGTTCGGGCAGCCGGTGCCGAGCTACGGCGGCCTGCAGTGGTCGGGCAACTTCGGCGAGTACGCGTTCCTCACGCGCCTGCGCGCCGAGCAGCTGCGCGACATCGGCCCCGCGCTGGCGCCGCACTCGGCCTTCCTCCTCGCGCAGGGCGTCGAGACGCTGCCGTACCGCATCCAGGCGCACGTCGACAATGCCCGCGCCGTCGCGGAGTGGCTCGAGGCCGACCCGCGCATCGAGCGCGTCTGGTGGGCGGGCCTGCCGAACCACCCGCATCACGACCGGGCGCAGAAGTACCTGCCCAAGGGTCCGGGCTCGGTGTTCAGCTTCGAGGTGAAGGGCGGCCGCGCGGTCGGCCAGCAGCTCATCGAATCGGTGAACCTGGCTTCGCACCTCGCCAACATCGGCGACGCGAAGACGCTCATCATCCACCCGGCGTCGACCACGCACGCCCAGCTCACCGAGCAGCAGCTCGTCGACGCGGGGGTGCTGCCGGGCGTCGTCAGGATTAGCGTGGGCATCGAAGACGTTGAAGACATCATCGACGATCTCGACCAGGCCCTCACGGCCGCGACAGGAGGAGCACGATGAGCACGGCGACGGATGCCACGACCACGACCCTTCCCTCCGAGGCGGATGCCGCGGCATCCGCCGACCTCGAGACCGTGCGCCTCGTCAACGGCCTGTCCTGCGACCTGCCGGCGAGCTCGCCGCTCGCGAAGCTGCTGAAGTCGCAGCGCACCTGGATCGGCCCCGACGCCAAGCAGCGCCTGAAGATCCTCAACGCGGCGAAGTCCGTCGCGATCGTCGGAGCGTCGCCGAACCCGGCGCGATCGAGCTACTTCGTCGGCACCTACCTGCAGCAGTCGAGCGACTTCCGCCTCTACTTCGTGAACCCGAACGCCACCGAGATCCTCGGCGAGCCCGCGTATGCGAGCCTGACCGACCTGCCCGAGGTGCCCGACATCGTCGTGGTGTTCCGCCGCGGCAGCGACATCCCGCAGGTCGTCGACGAAGTCGTCGCCGCCGGCGCCAAGACGATCTGGGTGCAGCTCGGCATCTGGAACCAGGATGCCGCGTACTACGGCGAGGAGCAGGGCCTCACCGTCGTGATGGACCGCTGCATCAAGGTCGAGCACGCCCGCTTCCACGGCGGCCTGCACCTGCTCGGCTTCGACACCGGGCAGATCACCGCGCGCAAGACGGTGCGATAGCCCGCGTCCCACCAGTCCACGGATGCCGGATCGGCATCTTG
Organism: Agromyces humi; assembly: GCF_009720255.1. GTDB lineage: Bacteria > Actinomycetota > Actinomycetes > Actinomycetales > Microbacteriaceae > Agromyces > Agromyces humi. Next base: position 4,572 of record NZ_WJSP02000232.1, read on the forward strand.
ATCGCGTTCGGCCACGGCGATTCGATCGAGGGATGCCGCTGGACATCGAATTCTCGTCGGACCCCGGTCGCCTCGACCGCGAACGGGTGCACGCCTGGCTCGCGCAGGAGTCGTACTGGGCCGCCGGACGCAGTCGGGAGACACAGGACGCCGCGATGGCGGCCTCACGGAACTACGGCGTCTACGACGCACGCACCGGAGCGCAGCTCGGGTACGCCCGCGTCATCACCGACGGGGTGACGTTCGCCTGGCTCTGCGACGTGTTCGTCGCCGTCGAGGCGCGTGGCCACGGGATCGGGATCGCGCTCGTCGACGGCATCATCGAAGAGCTCGCGCCGCTCGACCTGAAGCGCATCGCCCTCACGACGGCCGACGCGCACGGACTCTACGAGCGGTTCGGCTTCGGACCGCCGCCCCAGCCCGACCAGTGGATGGTTCGCATGGGCCCCGCGATGCGGTGAGCCGTCAGAGTCCCTCGAGGCGCGCGATGAGCGCCCGCCGGTCGACGCCCGCAGCGGCGAGCGCCCGCGCCACGGTGCCGAGGTCGGCCAGGAGCACGCCGCGCAGTGCGGCGGCGATCGCCAGCTGTTCGCGCTCCTCGCGCGAGCGCCCGCGTGCCCGGTTCGTGCGGAACTCGGCACGACGCAGCGCATTGCGCAGCGAGGCGCCCCAGCCCGGTCGGGTACGGCGTGTGGAGCGCAACCGCTCCTCGGCGATGGGGGCGACGCCCGCGACGTCGAGGGCGCGCGAACGCTCGGCGTCGAGTGCGGCCTCCACGGCGGCATGATCGAGGCCGAACTCCGCGAGGGTCCTGGCCGCGGGGTCGTCGCCCGCCGAGATCACGAGCAGCAGGTGCTCCGCCTCGACATTCGTCGCGCCGCGCCGAACAGCCTCGTCGATCGTGCGCAGCACGACCTGCTTGAGGCCGACGTCCATCGCGCCGTCGACCGCGCCGGGCACGTCATGCATTGCGTCTCCTCAGTTCGATGCCGGCTTCGCCGAGTCGCCGGTGATGCTTCTTGTGCACGGCCTGCCGGGTGACGCCGAGCGCTTCGGCGACCTGCGTCCAGCTCCAACCCGAGCGCATGGCCCGCTCGACGGCGGCGTCCTCGAGCCGGTCGGCGAGCTCGCGCAGCGCCACGACGGCAGCGAGGTCGTCGGCTTCGGCGCCGATCGGGTCCGGGGTTCGCGGGGTCATATCAGCAACCTAGGTTGCTTCGATGGTATTGTCAACCCATGTTGCTTACGACTCCGCCGGCGGGAGGCCGCCACCACGACCGCGGTCCACGCGCGGCCGGCGGGGGCGCGGGTAGGCTCGTGCGCGTGAACCGCGGTCGTG
>NZ_WJSP02000233.1 GCF_009720255.1 Agromyces humi
CAGTCTCTATTTGAGGACGTAGATGACGAGGAACAGGCCGATCCAGACGACATCGACGAAGTGCCAGTAGTAGGAGACGACGATCGCGCTGGTCGCCTCCTTGTGGCCGAAGTTCTTGACGGCGAAGACGCGACCGATCACGAGCAGGAACGCGATCAGGCCACCTGTGACGTGGAGGCCGTGGAAGCCGGTGGTGAGGTAGAAGGCCGATCCGTAGGAGTTAGAGTCGATGGCGATGCCCTCGGAGACGAGCGTCGCGTACTCCCAGATCTGGCCGGCGACGAAGATGGCGCCCATGGCGTAGGTGAGGAAGAACCACTCGACCATGCCCCACTGGGTCGGCTTCCAGCCGGTGGCGTAGGGCTGCAGGCGCTCGGCGGCGAAGACACCGAACTGGCACGTGAAGGAGGAGAGCACGAGGATGATCGTGTTCGTCAGCGAGAACGGGAAGTTCAGGCGATCAGCCTCGAAGTTCCACAAGTCGGGGGACGTCGACCGGAGCGTGAAGTAGATCGCGAAGAGCCCCGCGAAGAACATGACCTCGCTGCCGAGCCAGACGATCGTGCCCACCGCCACGGTGTTCGGTCGCTTGATCACGGGCGCGCTCGCCTGATAAGTGATTGAGGTGCTCGTCACGCTCCCCATTATGGCTGAAATCAGGCCTGAGTTTTCGTCATCCTGGGCAGTCGTTTCGACGTCGAACGGTAAGGGAAGCCTAACTTCCGGTGGGTTCCCGCCGTGAATCCACCCTGAACCTGCTCGCTAGGATCGACGCATGCCCGCCGAACAGACCTGGCCGTCCATCATCTCCGCGCTCCTCGACGGCGAGGACCTCAGCGTTTCGGATGCCGCGTGGTGCATGGAGCAGGTCATGACGGGCACGGCGACTCCGGCCCAGCTGGCGGGCTTCCTGATCGCCCTGCGCGTGAAGGGGGAGACGGTCGACGAGATCGTCGGCTTCCGCGACGCGGTGCTCGAGCACGCCGTGCCGCTCCCGGTCGACCCCATGGCGCTCGACATCGTCGGCACGGGCGGCGACCGGTTCGGCACGGTCAACGTCTCCACGATGGCGTCCGTCGTCGCCGCGGCATCCGGTGTGCCCGTCATCAAGCACGGGAACCGGGCGGCGAGCTCGTCGTCGGGCTCGTCCGACGTCCTCGCGGCGCTCGGGCTCGACCTCTCGCTCCCGGCGGAGCGCGTCGCCGAGGTGCTGGGGGAGGCGGGCATCACGTTCGCCTTCGCGGGCGCCTTCCACCCGGGCTTCAAGCACGCCGGCCCCGTGCGCGCCGAGCTCGGCGTGCCCACGGTCTTCAACTTCCTCGGCCCGCTGTGCAATCCGGCCCGCCCCGAGGCATCCGCCGTCGGAGTCGCCCACCTCGACCGGGTGCCGCTCATCGTGGGCGTGTTCCAGACCCGCGGCGCGACCGCGCTCGTCTTCCGAGGCGACGACGGGCTCGACGAGCTGACGACCACGGGGCATTCGCACATGTGGGAGGTCTCGCTCGGCACGGTGAAGGAACACGACCTCGACCCGCGCGACCTCGGCATCCAGCGCGCACGCATCGACCAGCTCGTGGGCGGCGATGCCGCGCACAACGCCGAGATCGTGCATCAGGTGCTCGCGGGGGAGCGCGGTCCCGTCCGCGACATCGTGGTGCTGAATGCCGCGGCCGGCCTCGTGTCGTTCGCGCTCGCGAAGGACCCCGGCGAGTTCCAGCGTGCGATCCTCGACCGCTTCCGCGACAAGATGGCGGTGGCCGAGGAGGCGATCGACAGCGGCGCTGCGGCGCGCAAGCTCGAGGAGTGGATCGCCGCGACGAAGCGCTGAGGCATCCGTCGCTGCCGCACCCGACCGCGCCCGTGCGAAGCGCGAGCCGGACCTGCGACGGGCCCCGCGGATGCCGCGGGGCCCGTCGTCGCTCGATCAGCGCACGTCGTCGTCGACCCAGTCGAAGGTCTTCGTGACGGCCTTCTTCCAGAGCCGGATCTGGCGGTCGCGCTCCTCGGCCTCCATCTTGGGCTCCCAGCGGGAGTCCTCCTGCCAGTTGGCGCGGAGCTCGTCGAGGTCGGACCAGAAGCCCACGGCCAGTCCGGCTGCGTACGCGGCTCCCAGCGCGGTGGTCTCCGCGACGACCGGACGGACGACCGGCACCCCGAGGATGTCGGCCTGGAACTGCATGAGCGTGTTGTTCGCGATCATGCCGCCGTCGACCTTGAGCTCCGTGAGGTCCACGCCGGAGTCGGCGTTGACCGCCTCGAGCACCTCGCGGGTCTGGAACGCGGTCGCCTCGAGCGCCGCCCGCGCGATGTGCCCCTTGTTCACGTAGCGGGTGAGGCCGACGAGCGCCCCACGAGCGTCGGAACGCCAGTACGGCGCGAACAGCCCCGAGAACGCGGGCACGAAGTACGCGCCGCCGTTGTCCTCCACCGTCTTGGCCAGGTCCTCCACCTCTGCCGCGCTCGAGATCAAGCCCAGGTTGTCGCGGAGCCACTGGATCAGCGATCCGGTGACCGCGATCGACCCCTCGAGCGCATAGTGGGCCGGCGCGTCGCCGAGCTTGTAGCCGAGGGTCGTGAGCAGCCCGTTCTTGGAGTGCACGACCTCGGTGTCGGTGTTGAAGATGAGGAAGTTGCCGGTGCCGTAGGTGTTCTTCGACTCGCCGGCGTCGAACGCCGCCTGGCCGAAGGTGGCGGCCTGCTGGTCGCCCAGGATGCCGGCGACGGGGACCTCGCGGAGGAGGCTCGACGGCTCCACGGTGCCGTACACCTCGGACGACGACTTGATCGCCGGCATCATCGACTTCGGCACGCCGAACGCGTCGAGGATGTCGTCGCGCCAGCTGAGCGTCTCGAGGTCCATGAACATCGTGCGGCTGGCGTTCGTGACATCGGTGGCGTGCACGCCGCCGTCGACGCCGCCGGTGAGGTTCCAGAGCACCCAGCTGTCGGTGGTGCCGAAGAGCAGGTCGCCCGCCTCCGCCTTCTCGCGGGCTCCGTCGACGTTCTCGAGGATCCACACGATCTTCGTGCCCGAGAAGTAGGTGGCGAGCGGCAGTCCGACGTCCTGCTTGAACCGCTCGACGCCGCCGTCGGCCGCGAGACGGTCCACGATGGGCTGGGTGCGGGTGTCCTGCCAGACGATGGCGTTGTAGACCGGCTGGCCGGTGTTCTTGTCCCAGACCACGGCCGTCTCACGCTGGTTGGTGATGCCCACGGCGGCGATGTCATGGCGGGTGAGGTCCGCCTTGCCGAGGGCCTGGCCGATCACCTCGCGCGTGTTGCGCCAGATCTCCATCGGGTCGTGCTCGACCCAGCCGGCGCGGGGGAAGATCTGCTCGTGCTCGAGCTGTCCGGTGGCGACGATCGACCCCTTCTTGTCGAAGATGATCGTGCGGGTGCTCGTCGTTCCCTGGTCGATCGCCAGGATGTAGTCGGCCATGACTTCCTCTCAATTGTGCGGATGCCCCGAGGGCACGCATGCCGAGGGGCACTGTTGCGTTTCGTGCGGACGACGGCGGGGCCGGCCCGTTCGGACCGGCCCCGCCGGATGGTCAGGTGATGATCGGCAGCAGCCAGAGGGCCGCCCAGCCGGCCAGGACACCGCCGATGATCGGGCCCACGACCGGAACCCACGAATAGGACCAGTCGGAGGCGCCCTTGCCCCTGATGGGGAGGAACGCGTGGGCGAGACGCGGCCCGAGGTCACGGGCCGGGTTGATCGCGTAGCCGGTCGGGCCACCGAGCGAGACGCCGATGCCCACCACGAGGAGGGCGACCGGCAGCGCACCGAGCGAGGCGAGTCCGGAGGGATCGCCCTGACGGCCGAAGCCGATCACGACGAAGACCAGGACGAACGTGCCGATGATCTCGGTGACGAGGTTCCACGCGTAGTTGCGGATGCCGGGGCCCGTCGAGAAGGTGCCCAGCTTGGGCGCCGGGTCGGGCTCCTCGTCGAAGTGCTGCTTGTAGGCGAGCCAGACGATGACGGCACCGATGATGGCACCGATCAGCTGGGCCCCGATGTACGCGATCACGGAGAGGAAGTTGACCGGAACCGTGAGGTCGAGCGCGGCGTTGCCGAACTCGGTGGCGCCGTTCGCGACGAGTCCGAGCGTCACCGCCGGGTTGATGTGCGCGCCGGACGCGTAGGCGACGATCACACCGGCGAAGACCGCGAAGCCCCAGCCGAAGGTGACCATGAGGAACCCGCCGTTGAAGCCCTTCGTCTTCGCGAGGGCGACGTTGGCCACGACACCGCAGCCGAGGAGCACCAGCATCGCGGTGCCCACGAGTTCCGAGAGGAACAATATTCCGAGATTGTCCACGTCGACCTTCCATCCTTTTCGCTTGGCCCGAGGGCTTCGCCCAGGGGCGGAACACTGCCCACCATACTCAGGCCATGCATCGCGGGGAATGGGCGCGCTGGTTTTGTCGATTCCTCCTACCACGGCGACCGGGACGGGCGTAGGTTGACTCAGGAGTGCTGCGTCGGCGCCGATGCATGGTCGCGCGGCGTGCGGCAGCCATGGTGAAGGGATGCTCGTGAAGAAGATCATCAACGATCCGAAGCGTGTGGTCGACGAGTCCGTCGCCGGATTCGGACTGGCCCATGCCGATCTCGTCCGCGTGGAGATGGACCCGATCCACGTGGTGCGCGCCGACGCGCCGATCGCCGGCAAGGTCGGCATCGTGAGTGGCGGCGGCAGCGGGCACGAGCCCCTGCACGCCGGCTACGTGGGCTTCGGCATGCTCGACGCCGCGGTTCCCGGAGCCGTGTTCACGTCGCCGACACCCGACCCGATCCTCGCCGCGACGAAGGCGGTCGACGGCGGCGCCGGCGTCCTGCACATCGTCAAGAACTACACCGGCGACGTGTTGAACTTCGAGACGGCTGCCGACCTGGCCGCCGCCGACGGCATCACCGTGCGCGCGGTGGTGACGAACGACGACGTCGCCGTGAAGGACTCGCTGTACACCGCAGGGCGTCGTGGCGTCGCCGGCACCGTGCTCGTGGAGAAGATCGCCGGAGCGGCCGCCGAACGCGGCGACTCCCTCGACGAGGTCGCCGCGATCGCGGAGCGGGTGAATGCGAACGCACGATCGATGGGCCTGGCGCTCACGCCGTGCATCGTGCCCCACGCCGGCGAGCCGAGCTTCCAGCTCGCCGAGGACGAGATCGAGATCGGGATCGGCATCCACGGCGAGCCGGGTCGCGAGCGGATCAAGCTCGAGCCCGCCGACCAGCTGGTGGACCGGCTGCTCGAGCCCATCCTCGAGGACCTGCCCTTCGCATCGGGCGACCGGGTGCTGCTGTTCGTGAACGGCATGGGCGGCACCCCGCTCGTCGAGCTCTACCTCGCCTACCGCCGGGCCGCCGAGGTGCTCGAGGAGCGCGGCATCGAGATCGCGCGATCGCTCGTTGGCAACTACATCACCTCGCTCGAGATGCAGGGCATGTCGCTCACGCTCCTCAAGCTCGACGACGAGATGATCAGGCTGTGGGACGACCCGGTGCAGACCGCGGCGCTCCGCTGGGGAAGATAGGGAGGCATCCGTGGGGCTGGACAGCACCTGGGCGGTCGAATGGGTCAGGCGCAGCGCCGAGGTCATCTCGGAGCATCGCGTCGAACTGATCACGCTCGATCGCGAGATCGGCGATGGAGACCACGGGGAGAACATGGAGCGCGGCTTCCAGGCCGTGCTGCCCAAGCTCGACGACCTGCCCGAGGGCTCCACGCCGGGTGACGTCCTGAAGCTCGTGGCGACGACCCTCATCTCGACCGTCGGCGGGGCCGCGGGACCGCTCTACGGCACCGCCTACCTCAAGGGCGCCGTCGCCGCGGGCTCCGAGGCGACGCTCGACGGTGCTGCCGTCGCCGCCGTCCTCGCGGCCGCG
>NZ_WJSP02000234.1 GCF_009720255.1 Agromyces humi
CGCGATCGCCGCACCCGCAACGCCCACCAACAGCGCCGCACCCACGACCGCAACCGAACACCGCGCGAACACCCTGCGCTTCTCCATCTACCTACTCCTTCGAATCCAGACCGACACCACGCCGGCCACAACAGTCGGGTCGCGGTGGCCCGCCGGAGGAACCGGCGGGCCACCGTCCTCAGCTAGCCGCAGGACCTCGCGTCGTACGGTGCTACCACGTCCAGCGACACCGGGGTGCCGTCGACGGATGCGGCCACGTGCGCCGTCACGGCCGCTGCGGGCACGTTCGCCAGCCGCGTCGTGAAGGCGTGCACCGCGTTCTTGGCGGGGGCGACCGACGCGAACGACTTGGTTCCGAACGACGAGTCGAACGAGACCGAGATCGGCACGTCGTCGTTGTTCGTCGCCTGGACCGTCACGAGCGCCTTGCCTGCGACGCACTTCGTGCCGGCGACGACCGCGACGTCGAGCGACGGCGCGGCGTCCGCCTCCGTGAACTCGATGGTGTCGATCTCGAAGAGGTCCCCGCTCGGCCCGGTGTACGTGAAGTACACGTCCTGGCTTCCCGTGGCTCCCTCGAGCTCGGCGGTCGCCTCGGTCCAGGCGCCGGCCGCGCCGTCCACGTCGATCGTCGCTGCGACCGCGCCGTCGGGTGCGCCGAGGCGCACCTGGATCTTGCCGCCGGCCTGAAGGGGCTTGACCTTCGCCGTCACCGTCGCGGCGCCATTCTCGCCGAAGGCGACCGAAGACAGCCCGGTCCAGTCGCCGTTGTCGACGTCCTTCACCACGAGGTTCGGGGCGGTCGCGCCGAACTCGGCTGAGCCGCCCTCGACCGTCGCCGTGGCGATCCCCTTCGTCCACCCGAGAGTCTCGGCCTCGAAGACCCGGTACGGGTCGAAGTCCCGCACCTGGTCGACGCCGGCGTAGGTGCCGACGACCTGGTTGACGGTCCCGTCCTCCTTGAAGGTCAGCTCCTCGATGTGCGGGCTCCGGTAGCCCTGGGTGGTGTTGCCGTTGATCCGCTTGTTCAGCGTCGGCGCGTGGTAGGTGAAGTAGTACTTGCCCTCGTACTCGAACACCGACTGGTGGTTGTTCCCGCCGGTGCCCGCCCCGAAGAACTGGGACTGGTTCGGGAACATGACGCCGGCGTAGGCCTCCTTCGGCCACGACATCGGGTCCTCCGACATCATGTAGCCGATCTGGCCGCCACCCGGGTATCCGGGAAGGGCCGTCTGGTTGCCGCCGAAGTCCGTGCCGCCGAAGTGCGACGAGTAGGAGAGGTAGTACTTGTCTCCGCGCTTGAACACCTGCGATGCCTCGAATGCCACCGGTGCGTCGACGACCGCTGCCGTGCCCTCCGTCGAGACCATGTCGTCGCCGAGCTCGATGACGCGGATGTTCTTCGGGTTGTTGAAACGCTCCGCCGCCGGCATGCTCGTCGACGCGGGGCCGCCGCCGAAGAAGAGGTACTCCTCGCCGTCGTCGTCCACGAACGGGGCCGGGTCGAAGAGCCACGAGACGCCCTGTGCGCCCGGCGTGCTGCCGTTGATCAGCGTGCTCGTGCGCTCGCTGGTCCACGGGCCGATGGGGCTGTCACCGGTGATGACGTTGCTCGAGCCACCGCCGTTGGCGTAGTAGAGGAAGTACTTCTCCTTGCCGTTCACGACCTGCTTGGCCATGCCCGGCGCCCACGAGTTGCCGGTGAACGGGGCGACGCCGTTGGGGCCGGCGACCTGGATCTCGCCGTGGTCCGTCCAGTTCACGAGGTCCGTCGAGGAGATCAGCGTGACCTGGTTGATGTTGCCGTAGTTGATCGACGGCGAGACACCGGTGGTCGGGTTGGGCGCATACCCCTGCGTGTCATTGGTCATGTACATGTACACGCGACCGTTGTCCACGAATCCGAATCCATCGGCCCCGAACTTGTGACCGATCAGCGGATTGTGCTCACCGGGCAGCTTGCCCACGACCTCGATGGTCTTCGACGGAGGCGGGGGCGGCGGAGCGCCGATCACCGAGACGTCGTCGAGCTTGAAGTCCATGAGGTGCGTGTCGGGCGCCGTGGACGGCGTCTGCGTCCACGGGGTCTCGAAGAACAGGCGCGCGGTCGACACGCTCTGTCCGGCCGGGATGGTGAACGTTCCGTTGAAGTACGCCCACTGCCCCTTCGTCGCGGTCACGCTCACGAGGTTGGTGTACGTCGACCCGCCGTAGTGCATTGTGGCGAAGAACTGCTTCGTCGCCGGGCCGTTCGCGTTCTCGTACTTGATCCGTGCCTTCAGCGCATAGGTCTGCCCCGCGCTCACCTTGCCGCTCAGGTCCTGCATCGGGCCGGAGCCGGTCGTGGTGCGACCGGTCACGATTCCCGCGCTCGTACCCGAGTACGCATCGGTCGTCGTGGCGAGGGTCCCGCCGTCCGTGCCGTTGCCGTTGTTGACGAACCAGCTGGTCGTCCCGCCCTCGAAGCCGCCGTTGAGGATCAATTCCTCCTCGGCGGCGTACGATGTCGTCGCAGCGAATGATGCGGTCATCAGCGCCGCCAGGGCGAGACCCGCCAGGGTCCGCCTCGGTAGGCGTCGCCGCCGTTCTTGTTGCAGTTCCACGAATCCTCCTTGATTGATGTGTCGTGGAGCGTTTGGAGCACCGGTCCCGAGCCGCTCTCGGGACCGGGTTCCGAACGGGCGGGCCCCGGTCATCCGGGGCCCACCCGTCCAGGTCAATTGCAGGCGTGCGCCGCGTAGGCGGCTTCCGCCTCCACCGTCACGGGCTCGCCGTCGACGGCGGCCGAGAGCTCGGCGGTCGCCGTGCCAGCAGGCACGCTCGCCGCTCGGGTCGTGAAGGCGTGCACCGCGTTCTTGCCCGGCGCGACCGATGCGAACGACTTGGTGCCGAATGCCGTCTCGAACGCGACCGAGATCGGCACGTCCTCGTTGTTCGTCGCCTGCACCGTGACGAGCGCCTTGCCGGCCACGCAGCGGGTGCCGGCCGTCACTTCCACGTCCAGTGACGGAGCAGGCTGCTCCAGCACGCCGAGTCGGGCGAGCTCGTAGCTCAGCGCTCGTTCGGGCGCATCGATCTGGTTCTGCGTCCCGAGCTCAGCCGCCTTGGCGGACTGCGCATCGGCGAGCGCATCCAGCATCGACGCCCAGGCCTCAGCCGGGTAGTCGCCCTCGTCGAGGGTGCCCGCGTAGGCGATCGCCGAATCCAGGTCGCTCTCGTCGAGCGGCTGGTTCTGCGACGTCAACGTGTCACTCAGGAGGAAGCGGTCGAAGTCGACGTGGCCGCCGGCCTGCTGGGTGGCGTAGTTGAACAGGCCGACTCGATGCCCCATGAAGTGCGTCAGGCCTCCATCGAGCCGCAGGGGTCCGACGGCATCCCCGAGCTGCGTCCAGGCGAGGCCGTCGAGGCTGTAGGAGAAGGTCGTGAAGAGCTGACCCGACGTCCTCGCGAAGTCGAGATCCGCCTTCAGGAAGACCTCCGTGGCCGACCCGAGTGCTGCCGAACGGCCGGGGAGGAAGCTCTCGATGGCGGACTGGTCGATCGTCGACGCGAACGGCTGGCCGCGATGGACGACGCCCACCGTGTTGACCCCGCCGACTCGCTTCACCGCGACGTACGAGAAGTCCCGGTTGTACGCAGCCAGGCCGGCGACGTCTCCATCCTTCATGCCCGAGATGTCGAGCTTCGTCTCCGCCGATTCGCGTGGGCCGAAGGTTCGCTGCGACAACGTGTTGCGCGCCTCCTCGAGCCAGGTGAGTTCGCCACCCGAGTTGCGGTGCGAGTACGCGCCGGTGACGACCTTGCCCGTCGTCATCCGCAACCACCCGTCACGATCGGTCAGCGACCAGTACCGGTTGTCGGGCGCGTGGTTCCACTCCCAGACCAGGTCGAGGTTCGACCCGTTCGGGGCCACTTCCTCCGCATTCGCGACCTCGGTGGTGACCGGACGCCCCACGAGGGACGCATCGTCGACCTTGAAGTCCATGAGATGCGTGTCGGGAGCCGTCGAGGGCGTGCTCGTCCACGGAGTCTCGATGAAGATGCGCACGTCCGAGAGCGCCTGCGACGCCGGGATGGTGAACGACCCCGACACCTTGCCCCACGCTCCCCGAGTGAGACTCGTCGCGGGCGAGAGGTTGGTGTAGGTCGTGCTGCTGCCGCCGTACCGCGCGGTGAGGTAGAACTGCTTGGTCGCCGGGCTCGCAGGGTTGTCGTACTTCACCCATGCCGAGACGTCGTAGGTGACCCCGTGCTGGACCTTGCCGGTCACGTTCTGGGCGGGACCCGATCCGGTGGTCGTCCGCCCGGTGACTGCGACGGCCGACGTCCCGGTGCGGGCATCCGTCGTGGTCGAGAGCGTCGCGGTGTCGTTGACGCTCCAGCCCGCAGTGCTTCCGGACTCGAGACCGGGATTGTCGAGGAGCTCGACGCCGATCAGCGATTCGTCGAGGTCGGGCGGCGTCGGGATCGTCCACTGCTCGTCCTGGTAGCCCCGGTGCGGCGCGTCGTTGTCGAAGTCGTCGGACCCGACGATGCTCTTGAGCCGCTCGAAGCGCTCCTGCTCGGGCGAGAGGTCGATCGGCTTGTCGAAGACGCCGTTGACCGGCACCACGCCGTTGTTGCCGAACGTGGGCCAACCGTCGCTCCACGTCGCCGGGATCAGTCCCGGGGTACGTCCGATCGGGAAGTTGTCGCGGAAGAAGAAGCCGTACCAGTCGTCGTCGCCCTCATCGTTCGCGATCGGCACGAGACTGCCCTGCGCGAACCCGTTCGAGTTCAGCACGCCGCGAGACTCGTACGGCGCGGGGGCACTCGCAAGGCGGCCGAGCAACTCGGTCGAGCGGAACATGGCGACCTGTCGGCCACTGCTCGGCCAGGTGATCATCACGACGTAGTAGTAGCCGTCGATGTAGAACGCCTGCGCGCCCTCGAAGAGACCGCTGCTGCCCACGTAGGGCTGGCTCGAATACTCGCTGCGCTGGATGAAGTTCGGGAAGTCCTGCTCGATCGCGGTCAGCGTCGGGTTCAGCCGGACCGCGCTCACGCCGCCGTAGATGATGTACGGCGTGCCGCCGTTCGCGTCGTCGAAGAACAGCGACGGATCGTGGAGACTGCGGCCGAGCGCCGTTCGCGTCCACGTCCCGTTCTCGATGTCGTCGGTGCGGTAGATGTAGGCGCCGCCCAGGTTCAGCGAATTGATCAGGACGTAGAAGGTGCCGTCGTGGTAACGCAGCGACGACGCCCATTGGCCCTGCCCGTAGGAGTTCGATCCGTTGCGGAGCGAGAATGCGTCGCTGATGTCGAGTCGGTCGAACGCGTAGTTGACGATCTCCCAGTTGACGAGGTCGTACGACTTCATGATCGGGGCACCGGGACTGAGCTGCATCGTCGTGCTGATCATGTAGTAGACATCGCGACCCTCGTCGTTCTCCGATGCGGGGACGCGCTCGACGCTCACGTCGGGAACGTCGGCATTGAGCAGCGGGACGGAATACGTCCCGTCGCCCTTGTCGGTCGTCGTGTACGACGACTCGGGGTTCCATTCGTCCGCCGCCTGCGCGACGCTCGTCGTCGCGAAGAGGCCGACGCTGGCCAGCAGGCCCGCGGTGGCGAGTGAGACGATTCTCAGCACGCCCTTCTTGTCAGACACGTGTGCTCCTTCGATCACGCAACTGGGAGGTCACTCGAAGAGTGAGAGGGTGATGGTGGCGGTGTAGTCGCCGGGGGCGACGGTGGCGGGCGTGCGCAGGAACAGGTCCGCGGTCGCGGTCCATGACCCCTCGGACGCGACCGCCTCGGAATCGAAC
>NZ_WJSP02000235.1 GCF_009720255.1 Agromyces humi
GGGGCTCACGCCGAGCGCGGCGGCGAGATCGCGGACGGTGGGCAGGCGTTCGCCCGGCGCGAGCTCGCCCGAGCTCACGAGCCGGGCGATCACGCCGGCGATGCCACGTGGTGTCGCGTCGGGGAATTCGGCCCGCGCGACCAGCGCAGCGGCATCCGCTCGATCGCCGTTCATCGAAGCACCCTCACAGGAATACCTGACACGACCATTGCCTCCTCACGAAGCAAGGGACAGTATGAATTCACCACAGCGACACAGAGTGAAACATAAGAGAAATGTTCACGCCGAACAATAACAGAACGGGTCGCGAGCCCCGTTCGGCAGTCCGCACCACCCTCGGCGTCGCAGCATCGCCCGGTCGCACCTGAGCAGCAGTCCCGCCAGGTGCACCGAGCGGACGGCAACGACGCCGACCGACTCAGGAGGCAACATGACGATCGTCCGAGCGGCCATCACGCAGACGACCTGGACCGGCGACAAGGAGTCCATGCTCGACAAGCACGAGCAGTTCGCCCGCGACGCCAAGGAGCAGGGCGCCGAGGTGATCTGCTTCCAGGAGCTGTTCTACGGCCCCTACTTCGGCATCACCGAGGACGTGAAGTACTACGACTACGCCGAGCCCGCCGACGGACCCATCGTGCAGCGCTTCGCCGCGCTCGCGAAGGAGCTCGGCATGGTGATGGTGCTGCCCATCTACGAGGAGGAGCAGCCCGGCGTCTACTACAACACGGCAGTGGTGGTCGACGCCGACGGCACCATCCTCGGTTCGTACCGCAAGCACCACATCCCGAACCTCGACAAGTTCTGGGAGAAGTTCTACTTCCGGCCCGGCAACCTCGGCTATCCGATCTTCCACACCGCGGTCGGGCCGATCGGCGTGTACATCTGCTACGACCGGCACTTCCCCGAGGGCTGGCGGGAGCTCGGCCTCAACGGCGCGCAGATCGTGTTCAACCCGAACGCCACGAAGCCCGGCCTGTCGAACCGGCTCTGGGAGATCGAGCAGCCCGCCGCGGCCGCCGCGAACGGCTACTTCGTGGCCGCCGCCAACCGCGTGGGCCTCGAGGACAACGAGTACGGCGACCTCGCCGTGAACTTCTACGGCAAGAGCCAGTTCGTCGACCCCCAGGGCAACATCGTCGGCGGCTACGGCTCCGAGACCGAGGAGGAGGTCGTGATCCGCGACCTCGACCTCGATATGATCCGCAACGTCCGCAACGCGTGGCAGTTCTACCGCGACCGCCGGCCCGACTCCTACACCTCCATCCCGAAGCCGTAACCCGACGAGCCACGCGAAGGAGCGAACCATGGCCACCACCCTCATCCGCGGCGGCACCGTCGTCAGCGCGACCGGACGCGCCGCGGCCGACGTGCTCATCGACGGCGAGACCATCCGGGCCGTGCTCGAGCCCGGCAGCAGCATCCTCGGCACGGATGTCGCGGCAGCCGTCGACCGCGTCATCGACGCAACCGGCAAGTACGTGATCCCCGGCGGCATCGACGCGCACACGCACATGCAGCTGCCGTTCGGCGGCACCGAGGCATCCGACACCTTCGAGACCGGAACGCGCGCGGCCGCCTGGGGTGGCACGACGTCGATCATCGACTTCGCCGTGCAGACCTACGGGCAGCGCATCGAAGACGGTCTCGGGGCGTGGCACGAGAAGGCGGCCGGCAACTGCGCGATCGACTACGGGTTCCACCAGATCGTCGGCGACGTCAACGAGGCGTCGCTCGCGACGCTGCGGCGACTGCCCGACGAGGGCATCACGAGCTTCAAGATGTTCATGGCCTACCCGGGGGTCTTCTACTCGGATGACGCGCAGATCCTGAAGGCCATGCAGGTGTCGCGCGACACGGGCATGCTCACGATGATGCACGCCGAGAACGGCCCGGCGATCGACGTGCTCGCCGCGCAGCTCGTGGAGCAGGGCAAGACCGACCCCTACTACCACGGCGTCGCCCGCGCCTGGGAGATGGAGGAGGAGGCCACGCACCGCGCGATCATGCTCGCGAAGCTCACCGGCGCCCCGCTCTACGTGGTGCACGTGTCGGCGAAGCAGGCGGTCGAGCAGCTCGCATGGGCGCGCGACAAGGGGCAGAACGTCTACGGCGAGACGTGTCCGCAGTACCTCTACCTGTCGCTCGAGGAGCAGCTCGGCGCGTCGAGCGAGCAGTGGGGCCACTTCGAGGGCGCCAAGTGGGTGTGCTCCACCCCGCTGCGCTCCCACGAGGAGGGCCACCAGCAGTCGATGTGGCAGGCGCTGCGCACGAACGACCTGCAGATGGTCTCGACCGACCACTGCCCGTTCTGCATGAAGGACCAGAAGGAGCTCGGCCTCGGCGACTTCCGGAAGATCCCCAACGGCATCGGCTCGATCGAGCACCGCATGGACCTCATGTACCAGGGCGTCGTCACCGGCGAGATCACGCTCGAACGCTGGGTGGAGCTCACCAGCACCACGCCCGCGCGCATGTTCGGGCTCTACGGCACGAAGGGCGTCATCCAGCCGGGCGCCGATGCCGACGTCGTCGTCTACGACCCGAACGGCCACACGTCGATCGGCCTCGAGAAGACCCACCACATGAACATGGACTACTCCGCGTGGGAGGGCTTCGAGATCGACGGCCACGTCGACACGGTGCTGTCCCGGGGCAAGGTCATCGTCGACGACGACCAGTACCTCGGCGCCAAGGGCGACGGCCGCTTCCTCAAGCGCGGCCTGAGCCAGTACCTCATCTGAGTCGACCCCGACCCCCGAGCCGACCCCCAACCGAGCGGAGCACCCCATGGACTTCGGCGTCGTCCTCCAGACGAACCCCCCGGCATCGCGCACCGTGCACCTCGCGAAGCTCGCCGAGCAGCACGGCTTCAGCACCGCGTGGACGTTCGACTCGCACCTGCTGTGGCAGGAGCCGTACGTCATCTACAGCCAGATCCTCGCCGAGACGCATCGCATCAAGGTGGGCCCGTTCGTCACCAACCCGGCGACCCGCGACTGGACGGTGACGGCGTCGATCTTCGCGACGCTCAACGAGATGTACGGCAACCGCACGATCTGCGGCATCGGCCGCGGCGACTCCGCGGTGCGCGTGACGAACGGCAAGCCGACCACGCTGAAGGAGCTGCGCGAGTCGATCCACGTGATCCGCGAGCTCGCGAACTCGCGGCCGGTCGAGTACAAGGGCTCGCAGCTGCAGTTCCCGTGGTCGCGGGGCTCCGAGCTCGAGGTGTGGGTGGCGGCCTACGGGCCGATGGCGTTGACGCTCGCGGGCGAGGTGGGCGACGGGTTCATCCTGCAGCTCGCCGACCTCGACATCGCCGCGTGGATGATCCAGCACGTGCGCGACGCCGCCGAGGCGGTGGGCCGCGACCCGATGTCGGTGAAGTTCTGCGTCGCCGCGCCCATGTACATCGGCGACGACCTGGAGCACATGCGCGACCAGTGCCGCTGGTTCGGCGGCATGGTCGGCAACCACGTCGCGGACATCGTGGCGAAGTACGGCACCGGCTCCGACGGGTCGGGCGGTGCAGTGCCCCAGGCGCTCACGGACTACATCAAGGGCCGCGAGGGCTACGACTACAACGAGCACGGCCGGGCCGGCAACACGCACACGTCGTTCGTGCCAGACGAGATCGTCGACCGGTTCTGCGTGCTCGGTACCGCCGACGAGCACATCGCGAAGCTCAAGGCGCTCGCCGACCTGGGCGTCGACCAGTTCGCCGGCTACCTCCAGCACGACAACAAGGAGGAGACGCTGCGGGTCTACGGCGAGACCGTGATCCCGGCGCTCTCCGAGCACATCACGGCGAAGGCATGACGGAGCTCGGCGTGCGCGAGACGACCACGGTGACGGATGCCGCGGGCGCGGCGTCCGACCGCGGCATCCGCTCGTCTCGCCGTGGCGGCCGTGGCCGTCGCGAGCTCGCCCGCTGGGGCTGGGGCCTCGCCGGCATCCTCGCGGTCGTGCTGATCTGGGAGGCGTACAAGCTGCTCGGGCCGGCCGACGGCGTGGTGCTCGGCACCACGCGCGTGCTGCCGCGCACCACCGACCTCGCGATGCCGCACGTGTGGGACATGATCGGGCGCCTCGGCGAGCCCGTCACGCGCTCGCCGTCGGCGCAGCCGCTCTGGGCGGTCATCGCCCTGTCGGCGCTCACGACCCTCGGCATCGCGGCGGTCGGCTGGCTCGTCGGCGTGGTCGTCGGCATCGGCCTCGCGCTCGTGATGCAGCGGTGGCGCCTCGCCGAGTGGGGCCTGCTGCCGTGGATCATCATCAGCCAGACCGTGCCCCTCATCGCGTTCGCGCCGGTGGTGAAGAGCTGGGGCTCGCGCGTCGAGATCGGCTCGTTCGAGTGGCAGGACTGGATGTCGGTCGCCCTCATCGCGAGCTACCTGGCGTTCTTCCCCATCGCCATCGGGGCGCTGAAGGGACTGCAGTCGCCCGACCGCATCCACGAGGAGCTGATGCAGACCTACGCTGCGGGCTACTGGACGACGCTCGTGAAACTGCGGTTCCCGGCATCCGTGCCCTACCTGCTGCCTGCCCTGCGCCTCGGCGCGGCGAACGCCGTCATCGGCGCGGTCGTGGCCGAGGTGTCGACCGGGCTGCAGGGCGGCATCGGACGCATCCTCATCCAGTTCGCCGGGCAGGCATCTGGCGACCCGGCGAAGGCGTGGGGGCCGATCTTCGGCGCGATCGTGCTCGGGCTCGTGGCCGCCGGCTCCATCGCCCTGCTCGGCGTGATCCTCAAGAACTACCGACGAACGGAGGAGGCCGCATGAGCGACCCCCAGGCCCAGACCGCTCCCGCTGCCGCTGCCGCCTCCGCGGTCGAGGTGCGCGGCGTCGACAAGGTGTTCGAGACCCGCAGCGGGCAGGTGCAGGCGCTCGATGCGATCGACCTGACGGTCGCGGCCGGCGAGTTCGTTTCGCTCATCGGGCCGAGCGGATGCGGCAAGTCGACGCTCATGCGCCTCATCGCCGACCTCGACGACCCGACCGCCGGCTCGCTCGCGGTGTTCGGCAAGACCGCCAGGCAGGCGCGGCTCGACCAGGAGTACGGCATCGCCTTCCAGTCGGCCGGGCTGCTGCCGTGGCGCACGGTCGCCGGGAACGTGGCCCTGCCGCTCGAGCTGCACGGCGTGGCATCCGGAACCCGCGCGACCCGGGTCGCGGAGCTCCTCGACATGGTGGGGCTCTCCGACTTCGCCGACCGCTACCCCGACCAGCTCTCCGGCGGCATGCAGCAGCGCGTCGCGATCGCCCGTTCGCTCGCCGAGCAGCCCCGGCTGCTGCTCATGGACGAGCCGTTCGGCGCCCTCGACGAGATGACGCGCGAGAAGATGCAGTCCGACCTCGTGCGCATCTCGGCCGAGACCGGCGCGGCGGTGGTGTTCGTCACCCACTCGATCCCCGAGGCGGTGTTCCTCTCCGACCGCGTCGTCGTCATGTCGCCGCGGCCCGGACGCATCCGCGAGATCGTGCCGATGCGGCTCGGCGCCGACGCGAAGCGCGCCGCCCGCACCGAGGAGCTCCGCGAGGAGCGGGCGTTCTTCGACATGGTCACGGCCGTGCGCGAGGCGCTGCACGGCGGTGCTCCCGTGGGCACCGGGCCGCGCGGGGTGGAGACTCGCTGATGACCGCCACCGCCGCATCCGCTGCCTCGCCGATTCGCCGCATGTCCAACCCGAGCGCACCCCGCGCACCCCGCGCACCCCGCTACCGAAGGACATCCTGCATTGACCGCTGGCTCCGACCGCCCAGTCACCCTCACGATCCCCGTCCACCA
>NZ_WJSP02000236.1 GCF_009720255.1 Agromyces humi
GCGCCCGGGTTCTCGCGGTCGAAGTCGCGGGTCTGCGCGACGAGCTCCTCGACGTTCTCGGCGCGGGTCTCGTCTTGCGGGTCGCGACTGTTGCGGAGCGCGTCGATGAGCCCCGAGCTCTCGAGCACGGCACGGTGCGATGCCGACATCGCGTCGTGGCTCGACGTGCGCACCACGTCGCGGCCGGCCCGCGCGACCTCATGCCGATACGAGGGGTCTTCGAAGAACGCGTCGACCGACGCCGCCATCTCCGCATCGGTGGCGCCGGCGAGCGCGTATCCGAGCGACGCCATGCTGGGGATGCTCCGTGCGAGCACCGGGACGTCGAGGGCGGCGGCTTCGATCGTCGAGACGGGGCCGCCCTCCCACGCCGCGGTGTGCAGGTACAGCGCCGCCCTGTGCAGCCAAGCCTGGACCTCCTCGGGAGGCAGCCAGCCCGTGACCTGCACCCCGGCCGTCTCGAGCTCCGAGCGGCTGGCCGCGTCCCCGTCGCCGATCCACACGAACGTGCCACGGTGGGCGAGTCGTGCGACCGCGGCGAAGCGCTCCGGCGCCTTCTGCGGTGACAGCCGGCCGACCATGACCACGATGTCGCGTTCGGCCGCGTCACGCGTGACGTGGGCGAACGGCGTGGGGTTGTAGGCGACCTCGACGGGATTGCGCCGATTGAGTCGCAGGCTGAGCTCTGCTTCGCGCGGGCTCACCGCGACGATGACCTGCTTCCGCCGGGCGAGCACGCGCTCGATCGCCTCGTACGACCAGCGCTCGGGCGCAGAGACATCCGTGCGCTCCAGGGCGTAGCAGTGCGGCGAGTACACGATGCCCGGTCCGGACCCGAGCACCGCGCGAGCGGCTCCGCCCACGCTGGAGTGCAGGTGGATCACGTCGGGCGACTCCTCGCGCACCTTCTGCCGCATGCGGGAGAAGAACCCGACGAGCCCGCCGCGGTAGCCCTCGTGCGCGATCGCGTCGGGCAGCCCGTGCGTGCCCTGGCCGTCTCGCGCTCGCGAGAAGAGGGAGTGCTCGGCCTCGGGCACGCCCCTGACGTAGTTGACGATCGCGCTCTGGACGCCTCCGCCGAGCGCCTCGGTCACGTGCAGCACACGCATCTCGGCGGCCTCAGGCGAGCGCGACGGGGGCGAGGTCGGCTGCACGCTTCACAGCCCACCGACGGTTCTCCTCGAGATCCTCGATCGTGATCTCGTCGGCTTCCCGCACCAACGCGAGTCCGGCACGGTCGACGTACGCCGCCAGGTCGTCCTGGTGGCCGTCGACGTGCTCCCCGTGCGCCGCGCGACGTGGAACGACGATCGGCCGCTTCCCAAGGCTCAGCGCGGTGAGGATCGACCCCGTGCCGGCGTGCGAGATGACGAGATCCGCGTCGGCGATCTCCTCCTTCAGCCGCTCTGCGGGGAGGCTCCGCACCGTCTCGATCCCGAGGTCTGCGACATCCGACGGCCCCACCTGCCAGAGCACCGACCACTCGGGCGGGAGCACGGCGTGGAGTCGCCGGATGAGGCGCTCGAACCCGTAGTGCGCGTTGCCGCCCACGCTCACGACGACCCGCGGTGTCGAGCCGGTCTCGGGGATCACGGGCACGACCTCGAATCCCTCGAAGACCGAGATGGCGTAGGCCCAGCGGTCGTTCTCCGCGAACGGGTACTGCACGTAGCGCTTCACGCCGGGCACGCGATCGAGGAGCCGGCCGGTGGCCGACAGCTCACGGACGCGTGTCCCGCTCTCGATGTACGAGAACGGCACCCGCGCGACCTTCGCCGCGAGCATGGCCGAGATCGCCATCTGCGCCCCGGTGCTGTAGACCCGGGTCACATCCTCGGCCCGGAACCGCGGCCGCAGGGCGTGGAAGTCGTTGAGGATGCCGAGGTAGTCGCGCGGCGCGCGGTTCGGCAGCGTGATGACCCGCTCGCCGGCGAGGAGCGAGGCGCTCTGCGCCGTGGCATCCGTCACCCAGACGACGTCGTCGCCCTGCGCGATCCGAGGCCGCAGGAGGTGGAGCTGGGTGAGATGGCCGCCGCTCGTCGCCACCAACATCGTCGTCATGTCGTCCCCTTCGCATGGTGCGTGATGTTCGACGACGACGTTGTCGAGGTGTTCCGGTGTCCCCCATCCTGCGATCGGCCGATGAGCGGCACAAGCGACGACTGCCCGGTTTAACCTGTTCTTAATCCGCCCTTCTCATTCGGTGTCATCGACGGTGTCACCCGCCCGTGCGGTAGTCGGGCGTCGCGAAGACGACGCGCTCCGACCAGGGCTCCGAGAACCGCCGCACGAACGTGAGCTCCGACGGGAGCTCACCTGGGACGTCCCCCTCGACGGTCTGCGCCGCCCCGCCGCGCATGGAGCTGACGATGCCGACGTGATGGATGTGCGCCGCGCCGCCCGTGCTGTAGAACACGAGCGACCCGGGCTCGGGACCGGCCTGCGTGCGGCCTGCGAGCCGGTAGCGCTCGAACAGCTCGAGTGGCGAGGCGATGGCCGGAAGCCCGTGCTCGCGGAGGAGCCACGAGACGAAGAGCGCGCTCCAGCCGAACCCGCTCGGCGCCATCCACGGGCTGCCGTCCAGCCGCATTCCCGCCGCCGACTCGGCCTTCGCGATGACCGCCGCGGCTCCGGAGTCGCTCACGGCGGTCATGGCGGCGCCCGGTGGCGCGGCAACGCCCGCACCCGTTCGGGCCGCCTCGGCGACGCTCGGGACGGCGAGCGCGGCCGCGCCGACAGCCAGCAACGTGCGTCGGCTGATCCCGGGCGCCGGCGGCGCCGCCCCGCCGGGTCCCGCCGCCGCCGGCACCCATCCGTCACGTCGATCGTCCATGGTGTCCACCCCCAACTGTCATGCGGGTCAGCGCAGGTCGTACGACCGCGGGTCCGCTTCCTCCACGGTCCGGGCGATCCGGTGAGCCGTGTGCCACACCGTGACCCAGTCGAACTTGTCCGCGACGCGGTAGATCTGCATGTCGGTGCGGAACCCCTGCGAGTCCGGCCGCAGGAGCACGCGTGGCACACGGCGGAGGCCGTTCACGAAGGGGACGCTCTGGACCCGGTTCGACTGCCCCTGGTTGACGTAGGCCTCCACCCAGCCGTGCTCGATCGACGTGGACAGGCGCATCTTGAAGACGACATCCGTCCACCTGCCCCGGTTGTACGGGCCCGAGAGGAACGGCCACGGGTCGCCGGCGTTGAGCTCGTTCCCCCTGATCGCGAACTCGTCGATCGGCTGCTTGGTGTCGTCGCGGTTCGCGTGGATGAGGAACGGCGAACCCTGCTGGTACGGCGGCCCGTAGAGCTGGAACAGGGCGATGTAGGCCGTGCCGGCCGGGCCGTTCGGGTTGGCCGGGTCGTTCGGCGGGTAGACCGAGGGGAAGCTCGCCGAGGGCAGGTAGGAGAAGCCCACGCAGAACTCATCGCCCTCCCTGAGGTTCTGCCGGCTCGACGACTGGAACCGCACCGTGCCCGACGTCTGGTCGGGATCGCTCTTCGCGCGGTTCGGCACGGCGGCCTTGATCACCCGGCGGCGGCTCCCGTGGATCGGGTCGTCCTCGAGCCGCGCGTACGCCGAGCCGATCGTCGCGTGGTGGCTGGACTTCCACTGCGAGAACGTCCCCCCGTACTGTGCTGCCCAAGCCAGGTCGGAGCGCCACCCGCCGGTGACGGCGCCGGCCTCGGGGCGGGGCGTGTTGGCGGTGATCACGCCGACGTAGGGAGCGACGATCTCGACGCCGTCGACCGTGGCCCGTGCGGTGATCCAGAACGCCGAGTCGCACGGCCGCGGGGTCACCCCGTCGACCAGCTTCCTCGTGGTGTCCCAGCGGTAGACGTACGCCCCACCGGACGCAGTCGCCGTGCGGGTGCCGTACTGCGGCGGGCCGATGATGATGCGGACGTTCGACACCTTCGAACCGCCGGTGACCTCGGCCGACACCAGGACGCTGCCCGAGACCCGTTGACCTTCACTCGGTGCGGTGATGCGAATACTGGGCACGATGCCTCCCCCGAAGCGTTGGTTCCCATTCCCCGCGAGGCCCCGACCTCGTCCGCCCCCCTCGGCGAACTCCCCGTGCCGACACGTCGACACCCACCGGTCGTCGCACGACCGTGAGAACTCGGACGGTAGGGTTCGTCCTCGTCTTGACCCCCCAGTTGGGCTGGTTCGATGCTGTCCCATGCGCGACGGCGCCGTCAATACTCGGTGCCGAAGTCCCGTTACGGGCGGGTTAACTTCGGGCCGCGCCAGGTCGGCCGGCGACCCCGGCGGAATACGCTGAGGAAAGCGGTCACCCGCTCTCGCCGGCGAGCGACTCGGGCGTGGACATGGAAGGGGCAGCACGGAACATGACTCACGAGCAGGGGGGCCGTGAACCCGGCGGCTGGTCACGACGACAGCTCCTCATCGGGTCGGCGGCCGGGGTCCTCGCCGCCGGCGGGGGCTGGTCGACCGCGGCGCAGGCCGCCAACACGTCGCCCATTCCCACGCTGCCCGGCGAGATCAGCCGGACGGCGACTCGCTTCACCCGCGACGCGAAGCTGCCGTACGAGTGCATCGACGTGTCGATCTCGGGGGACGTGGCGCGGCTGTTCGTGCCGCACACCGCCATCCCCAAGTCCAAGACCGCCGTCGGGGTGCTGTGGGTCTTCCACTCGAACGGCAGCACGCACACCTCCCTCGACGGCGCCCACCTGTACAGCGGCGAGCTGGCCGCCGAGCGCGGCGCGGTGGTGATCTGCCCCGACTACGGCGGCAGCCTCTGGACGACGAACGCGGCGATCCAGTACCAGAAGAACGCCACGGCGTACGTCACGGCCGTCTGGAAGGTGGGGCTGAGCTTCCTGCGTGCCAACTCCGGCGGCGGGCCGCTCATGACCTACAGCTACGGGACGAAGCTCATCCCGGCGCTTCGCGGCATGTACCTGGCGAACGCGGCCTACGACATGGAGGACCTGTACGACCGCGACGATCGCGTGCGCACGACGTACAAGTTCGACCGTGCCGCGGCCGTCGCCACCAACCCGGCGCGACTTCCGCAGTCCTCGTGGACGGGCGCGCGGTTGAAGACGCTGGTCTCGGCGGCGGATCCGCTGGTGCCGCCCGCGGCCCACGGCGTCGCGCTGGCCGACATGGCCCGCCCGGTGGCGGCCGAGGTGATCGTGCAGTGGCATCCGTACGGCCACACGGTTCCGGGCTGGAGCTCGAAGGACATGATCACCACCTTCGAGGGCTGGTACTGAGGCCCGCCACCACGGGTCGGGCTCGCCGAGCGGCGGGGCCGACCCGTCCTCGGGCGCGCCCGAGCGACGAGATCGCAGGGTTCGTCGGGAAGTCATCGAGTTGTAACCACGCGGAAACAAGCGCCCACAGGGCGCTTGCTAGAACTGGGACAGGGCTGGTGGGGCATCCAACGGTGGCCCCACTCTGACGAGAGGCGACTACGTGAGAGTTTCAGTGATCGGATGCGGATACCTCGGTGCCGTGCACGCTGCGAGCATGGCCGAACTCGGCCACGAGGTGGTGGGAATCGACGTCGACGCGGCGAAGATCGCGCGGCTCGCCGCGGGTGAAGCGCCGTTCTTCGAACCCGGACTCCCCGAACTGCTCCGCTCCGCGGTCGCCTCCGGGCGTCTCACGTTCTCGACCGACATGGCGGATGCCGCGGGCGCGACGGTGCACTTCATCGCCGTCGGCACCCCGCAGCTGAAGGGCTCCTACTCGGCGGACCTGAGCTACGTGGATGCCGCCGTCGAGGGGATCCTCGAGCACGCGGCATCCGG
>NZ_WJSP02000237.1 GCF_009720255.1 Agromyces humi
CGCGCGTCGCGCCCGCGGCATCCGTGACCGTCACGGTCGCCGTATCGACCCCGAGCTCGACGGGGATGCCGGTCTCGGCCACCACGACGAGCGTCGGGCCATCGTCGTCGCCGTCGTCGGCGCCCAGCACCGTGAGCGGCGACGCGGTGAGCCATCGCACCCGTACGCCGTTCACCTCGAGGTTCACGGGCCAGTGCGCGACCGTGCCGGGCGCCACGTCGACCGGCACACGCGGGAACTCGACGCGCTCGCGCTCGAGGCCGATCGAGAACCGCGCCCCGCGGGAGGGCTCCAACGGCACGTGCGGCTGTTGCCACGTGATGAAGACCCAGGCGCTCGCGCCGTCGGAGCGGATCGCCCAGCGCAGGGTCTCGCCGTCGTCGACGCCGGTCGGCAGCACGTCGGGCAGTGTGGACGGCATGTCGGCCAATCGCTCGCCGAAGGCGACGAGGAACGCGTGCTGGCGGCGCAGCTCGGCGTGGCTCGGCGCGAGGACACCGGCGGCACCGATGGGCGCGTGGAAGTCGTAGTCGAACTCGGGCAGGTCGTTGGGATAGCCGGTGGCCTGCGACTCCTGCAGCGCGGGCCGCGGATTCACCCCGCCGCCGTACATGTAGTAGCCCTGCCAGCCCGATCCGTTGCCGATCTTGTCGTGCGCGACGGCCGCGATGTCGAGCGCGCCGAGCAGCGGGCGGCGGTGGTACGCGGTCGCCATGCCGCCGCCGAGCTCGCAGGTCGCGGCAGGGAAGTCGGGGGAGGGGAGCCGAGGCGTCGGCCCCTCGGCGTGGCCGCCGATGCCGGGGTGGTCGCGCAGGTCGGCGCCGATCCCGGGGTCATCCCACGTGTGCGAGAAGAAGAAGTGCTCGCGGAACGTCGTGTCCCACGGCTGGTCGGCGTCGACCCAGAAGCCGTCGCCGTAGCCGCCGTAGAGCGGCAGCACCTCGCCGGCGGGCAGGTCGGCGCCGCCCCAGGCCGTCGCGGTCCAGATGGGCGCGACGATCCCGTGCCGTCGCGCGATCGCCTTGAGGGTGACGAGGTGCCCGGGCTGGTCGTAGAGCTCGTTCTCGAGCTGGATGCCCACGACATTGGTGGCCGGCCCGCAGCGCGATGCGAACTCGCCGCCGAGCGCCGCGAACCACTCGTCGACGAGGGCGAGGTAGGCGGGGTCGTCGGTGCGGTGCCGCACCGGCGCCTCCTGCACCCAGTCGGGGAAGCCGCCGTTGCGCGCCTCGCCATGCGCCCACGGTCCGAGTCGTAGCACCACGTCGAGCCCGACGTGGGCGCAGAGGTCGACGAAGGCGCCCACGTCGAGCGCACCGGTGAAGTCGCGCCGACCGCGCACGGGTTCGTGGTGGTTCCAGAACACGTAGGTGGCGACGACCGTGATGCCGCCCGAGCGCATGAGTCGGAGGCGCTCCTCCCACTCGTCACGGGGCACCCGGCTGTAGTGCAGCTCGCCCGACACGGGGATCGCCGGCCGGCCCGCCACCTCCACGTACCGGTTCGTGAGGGCGATGCGGTCGTGTCGGTCGACCGTGTTGCTCATCGCCGGGCGCCGGAGCGGGCGGTCGTGCGGCCGGTGCGTCACCGTGAGCGGCGTCGGCGCGGCGGCGGGCGGCGGGGCTGTGGTCACTGCGGGCTGCTCCTTCGACTGTGTGCGCTCCCAGTTCTACCACGCGCCCAGTGGCGGCGCCCGCGCGTGACAGACTCGGACGGGTGACCCAGCCCCTGCTCGACCGCGTTCCGCGCCCGTACGACGCCGACGCCATGTACGACGCCTTCGTCGAGTGGGCCGACGATCGGGGCTTCGCGCTCTACCCTGCGCAGGATGAGGCGATCATCGAGATCGTCTCGGGCGCGAACGTCGTGCTCTCCACCCCCACGGGCACCGGCAAGTCGCTCGTCGCGGTCGCCGCGCACGCGGCATCCGTCGCCCGTGGCGGTCGCAGCTACTACACGGCGCCGATCAAGGCGCTCGTGAGCGAGAAGTTCTTCCAGCTCGCCGAGATCTTCGGTGCGGCGAACGTCGGCATGGTCACCGGCGACAGTTCGGTGAACCCCGACGCGCTCATCATCTGCTGCACCGCCGAGATCCTCGCCAACCTGGCCCTCAGGCACGGGGCGGATGCCGCGGTCGACCAGGTCGTGATGGACGAGTTCCACTACTACGGCGACCCCGATCGCGGCTGGGCGTGGCAGGTGCCGCTCATCACGCTCACCCGCGCGCAGTTCATCCTCATGTCGGCGACACTCGGCGACGTGACGGCGATCGCCGACGACCTCACCCGGCGCACCGGTCGCGAGACCGCGCGGGTCACCGGCGTCGACCGGCCGGTCCCCCTGCACTTCTCCTACGCGAGGACGCCCGTGCAGGAGACCGTCGAGGAACTCCTCGAGACCCGGCAGGCGCCGGTCTACATCGTGCACTTCTCGCAGGCCGCCGCGATGGAGCGGGCGCAGGCGCTCTCGTCGATCCGCGTGGTCTCCCGCGAGCAGCGCGACGAGATCGCCGAGGCGATCGGCGGATTCCGGTTCAACACCGGGTTCGGCAAGATCCTCTCGCGGCTCGTGCGGGCCGGCATCGGCGTGCACCACGCCGGCATGCTGCCCCGCTACCGACGGCTCGTCGAGACGCTCGCGCAGCGCGGGCTGCTGCGCGTCATCTGCGGCACCGACACGCTGGGCGTCGGCATCAACGTGCCCATCCGCTCGGTGCTCATCACCGCGCTGGCGAAGTTCGACGGCCAGAAGATGCGGCAGATCTCGGCCCGGGAGTTCCACCAGATCGCCGGGCGGGCGGGCCGGGCCGGGTACGACACCGCCGGTACCGTCGTGGTGCTCGCGCCCGAGCACGAGATCGAGAACGAGGCCGCCGTGCGCAAGGCCGGCGACGACCCGAAGAAGATCAAGAAGATCGTGCGCAAGAAGGCGCCGGCCGGCCAGATCACGTGGGGCGAGGGGTCGTTCGAGCGCCTCGTCGCCGCCGAGCCCGAGCCCCTCGCCCCGCAGCTGAAACTCACGGCGGCGATGCTGATCAACGTGATCGGGCGGGGCGGGGATGTCGCCCGCGGCATCCGCTCGCTCTGCTTCGACAACCACGAGCCGCGAGCCCGCCGTTTCGAGCTGGCGCGCCGCGCCCTCGACATCCTGCGCACCCTGCGGGACGCCGGCGTGGTCGACCTCCTGCCGGCCTCGGCGCCCGGGCGGCTCGCCGACCTCCGTCTCACCGTCGACCTGCAGCCGAACTTCGCACTCAACCAGCCGCTGTCGCCCTTCGCGCTGGCGGCCATCGAGCTGCTCGATCCCGACGGCGCGCCCGGCACGGGCGTCGGCACCGGCCACTACGCCCTCGACGTGGTGAGCGTGATCGAGTCGACCCTCGACGACCCCCGCCCCATCCTCTCGCAGCAGCAGTACAAGGCCCGCGGCGAGGCCGTGGGCGCCATGAAGCAGGAGGGCATCGAGTACGAGCAGCGGATGGAGCTGCTCGAGGAGGTCACCTGGCCGAAGCCGCTCGACGAGCTGCTGGTGCAGGCGTTCGAGACGTTCGCGTCGAGCCAGCCGTGGGTGCGCGACTTCGAGCTCAGCCCGAAGGCGGTCGTGCGCGACATGTTCGAACGCAGCATGTCGTTCGGGGAATACGTGTCGTTCTACCAGCTCGCGCGCAGCGAGGGGCTCGTGCTGCGCTACCTCTCCGACGCGTTCCGGGCGATCCGCCAGACGGTGCCGACCGAGGCGAAGGACGAGGAGCTCCTGGACATCATCGAGTGGCTCGGCGAGCTCGTGCGCCAGGTCGACTCGAGCCTCGTCGACGAGTGGAACGAACTCGTCGATCCCACCTCGCACCTGCCCGAGGACGACGCGCCCGTCGTGCCGCCCGCGCCGCCGTCGGTCGTGACGAACCGCCGCGCCTTCACGGTGCTCGTGCGCAACGAGCTGTTCCGGCGCGTGCAGCTCGCCGCTCTCGACCACGACGACGAGCTGCAGCTGCTCGACCCCGGCGAGCTGTGGCCCGACGCGCTGAACCGCTACTACGCCGAGCACGATGAGATCCTCACGGGCGCGGCCGCGCGGTCGCCGCGTCTCGTCACCATCGACGAGACGGATGCCGCGAGCGGGGTCTGGCGGGTCGAGCAGACGATCGACGACCCGGCCGGCGACCACGACTGGCGCATCCGCGGCGAGGTCGACCTCGAGGCGTCGGCCGAGGAGGGGGCCGCGATCGTGCGCGTGACCGAGGTCGTGCGGCTCTAGTCCCCTCGCCGGGGAGCTCTCTTCGGCGATCGTCCACGTCCGGGAGCGCCGAGTGGCTCGAGTCCGGGCGTCAGGCCAGCGCGAGCATGCCGGCGGCGACGAGCGC
Source organism: Agromyces humi (assembly GCF_009720255.1). Classification (GTDB taxonomy): domain Bacteria; phylum Actinomycetota; class Actinomycetes; order Actinomycetales; family Microbacteriaceae; genus Agromyces; species Agromyces humi. The sequence goes on from NZ_WJSP02000237.1 coordinate 4,361, forward strand.
GAGCGCCAGGCCGAACCACTGCACGGGGGCGATGCGCTCCTTCAGCACGAGCGCGGCGAGCAGGATGGTTCCGGCCGGGTACATGGCGCCGAGCACGGCCGCAACCGAGAGGTCTCCGGCACGGATGCCGATGAGCAGCAGGCCGTTCGCCGTCACGTCGACGGCGCCGCAGAGGATCGCGAGGCGCACGCCCGCCGCGGTGGCGGAACGGGTCGGGGCGACGACCGTGCCCACGGCGGCGCGCGGCATCCGCTCGTCGACCGAATCGTCGACGGATGCCGCAGGGCCCCGAGTCCCGTCCCGCCGGCGGCGTGCGGCCACGAGCGCCAGCACGCCGACCGCGGCGAACATGATGGTCGCCGTGACGGCCCGGTTGAGGAGCAGCGGCACGACGCCGCTCTGCTCGGAGGTCTGGTCGATCGTCACGAAGAAGGCGCCGATCGCGACGCCCGAGCCGATCGCCATGAGGATGCCGCGGAGGCTCGGACGCACGGCGCCGCGCTCGGGAACGAATCCCACGAGCACGACCGCGACGAGGGCCAGCCCGAGCGCCCAGTAGCCGAGCGCCGCGAACCGCTCCCCGCCGATGACGAGGCCCCACACCATGGGGACCACGGCGGACACGACGGCGGTGAGCGGCGACAGGATGCTCATCGGCCCGATCGCGAGGCAGGCGTACAGCAGCGAGATGGCCACCGCGCCGATGACGCCCGACACGACGCCCCAGAACACGTCGTGGCCCGTCCAGTCGCCGCCGAGGAACGGTGCGGCGGCGGCGAGCAGCAGGAACCCGGTGAGCGCGGCGACCGCCGTGGCGAGCACGGAATTCACGCGCTTGGCGGCCAGTCCGCCCAGGAAGTCGGCCGCGCCGAAGACGAAGGCACCGAGGAGCGAGAAGACGGCGGTGACCATGGTCGTCCCAGCGTATCCGCGCCGCCCGGTGGTGGTGCCGGCCCCACTCGCGTTCGGGGGGCAGCCCCCAATCCGGGCCGCCGCGCGACGTTTAGGCTGGACTGGTGATGTCCCGGGGTGCGCGCGCGATCCGCGGAACGGCGGTGGCCGTGTTCGCGACCTTCGTGGCGTCCCTTGCGCACACCCTCGGGGGAGGCACCCCTCCCGGACCCGTCGCGCTCCTGGTGGCGCTCGCCTTCTCGGCGCCGCTCGCGATGCTCGTGACCGGGGCGCGGGCCCGCCTCGCGCGCACGATCATCGCCGCGCTGGTCGCGCAGGCGGCGCTGCACCTCTGCTACGCGCTCGGGTCGGCCGCGCCCGTCGCGGCTGCCGGCGGGCAGGCGGGCGACGTGGGATCGGCCGCGCATGGCGGCCACGCGGGGAATGCCGCGCTGACCCAGCCCCTCACCGTTCCAGACGGAGTCGCACTCGACCACGGCCACGCCGGGATGCCGCTCGCCCACCTGGTG
>NZ_WJSP02000238.1 GCF_009720255.1 Agromyces humi
CGATGGCGTAGCCGCGGTCGAGCGTCGCCTGCGGCGAGAGCGCGCGCAGGTGTCCGCGCAGCTCGCCGACGCGCCCCGACTGCTTCTCGATGCAGCGATCCACGAGCTCGGCGCCGCGTGCCACCCATCGGGTGAGCTCCTCGGCACGGCGGTCGACGATCCAGCCGGTGTCGGCGAGCACCGGCCGGGCACGGAGGTGGCCGATGCGATCGATCTCGCGGCCGAGGATCGACGAGAGCCGCATGCCGAGGCGGGCCCGCACCTGCTCGACCCGCCCGAGCTCCTCGGCGACGTCGGGGACGACGCGCTTCGCGGCATCCGTCGGCGTCGAGGCACGGAGGTCGGCCACCTCGTCGAGGAGCGGGCGATCGGCCTCGTGCCCGATCGCCGAGACGATGGGGGTGGATGCCGCGGCGGCGGCCCGCACGACGCGCTCGTCGCTGAACCCCAGCAGGTTCTGGAAGTCGCCGCCACCGCGCGCCACGATGATGACCTCAACCTGGGGGTCGGCGTCGAGCCGGCGGATGGCGTTGACGACCTCGGGCGCGGTGCGGTCGCCCTGGACTGACGCGTAGGCGGTGCGGAACTCCACGGCCGGCCAGCGCAGGCGGGCGTTGCGCAGCACGTCCTGTTCGGCGTCGCTGTCGCGCGCGGTCACGAGGCCGACCACGGCGGGCAGGAACGGCAGTCGCTTCTTGCGGGCCTGGTCGAACAGACCTTCGGCGGCGAGCTGGGACCGCAGGCGCTCGAGGCGCTCGAGCAGATCGCCCAGGCCGACGTGCTTCATGTCGTAGACCTGCATCGAGAGCGAGCCGCCCTTGACCCACCAGCTGGGCTTGACGAGCAGGATCGCGTGGTCGCCCTGCTTGAACTCCTCGCCGAGGCGGGCCTTCACGGACGACCACATCGTGAACGAGATGGTGGCGTCGGCCTCGAGGTCTTTCAGCTTGCCGTAGACGTTGCCCCCGGAGACGCCCCACTGGGTGATCTCGCCCTCGACCCACACGGTGCCGAGCCGGTCGACGTACTCCTTGAGCTTGCCCGAGAGCAGCGCGACGGGCCACGGGTGCTCACGTGTGGCCGGTGCCTCCGTCATCGCGTCTCTCCCTGCTCGCCCTCAGCCGATGGCCCCACCACGCCCACGTAGGATGGAATCCGTGACCAATACGACGGATGCCCCGCGGATCGGCCTCGGCATGCCCCGGGTGCCGGGCGTGCGCGGCCGGCTCAAGGATATCCCGGTCCCCGGACACAAGCGCGTGCTCCTCGCGGCCCCCCGCGGCTACTGCGCCGGGGTCGACCGTGCCGTGATCGCCGTCGAGAAGGCCCTCGAGCACTACGGCGCCCCCGTGTACGTCCGAAAGCAGATCGTGCACAACATCCACGTCGTCACCGAGCTCGAGCAGCAGGGCGCCGTCTTCGTCGAGGAGGTCGACGAGGTGCCCGAGGGCGCCCACGTCGTCTTCAGCGCGCACGGTGTCTCGCCGGCCGTCGTGAACGCCGCCGCCGACCGCGGCCTGCACGCCATCGACGCGACCTGCCCGCTCGTGACCAAGGTGCACCGCGAGGCGGTGCGCTTCGCGCGCGACGACTTCGAGATCCTGCTCATCGGCCATGAGGGCCACGAGGAGGTCGAGGGCACCGCCGGCGAGGCGCCCGAGCACGTGACCATCGTGAACAGTCCCGACGACGTGCCGAACATCGAGGTGCGCGACCCCGACAAGGTGGTGTGGCTCTCGCAGACCACGCTCTCGGTCGACGAGACCATGGAGACGGTGCGGCGGCTGCGCGAGCGGTTCCCGAACCTGCAGGACCCGCCGAGCGACGACATCTGCTACGCCACGCAGAACCGCCAGGTCGCGATCAAGAAGGTCGCGACCGACGCCGACCTCGTGATCGTCGTCGGCTCGGCGAACAGCTCGAACAGCGTGCGCCTCGTCGAGGTGGCGCTCGAGTACGGCGCCAAGGCCGCCTACCGCGTCGACTACGCGAGCGAGGTCAAGCAGGAGTGGCTCGACGGCGTCGAGACGGTCGGCGTGACGAGCGGGGCATCCGTGCCCGAGGAACTCGTGAAGGAGTTGCTCGACGCCCTCGCCGACGCCGGCTACGGCGACGTCGCCGAGGTGAAGACGGCCGAGGAGGACCTCATGTTCTCGCTGCCGAAGGAGCTCCGACGCGACCTCGCGGGCAACCGCGACGCACGGGCGCTCGGCGGCCGGACGGCCGCGCCCCGGGCCTGACCCGGACGGCCGCGCTTCGCGCCTGACCCGGACGGCCGGGCTTCGCGCCTGACCCGGACGGCCGCGACCCGCCATCAGCCCATGCGCGGAGGCCGTCCCGTGGGGTCTTGCGGGGCCACCGCCCCGGGTGGAGAATGCGCGCGTCAGGGCGTTGTGCGAACCCGCGTCCCCAGACGATCCCCGGCTTCCCGTCCTGTCGACTCCTCGAGAGAGTTGAAGGGACCCGATGTCTCCCCGAATCGCAAGATCCGTCATCGCGGGTGCCGCCGCGGTCGCGTGCGTGCTGACCGCGGCGATCGTCGCCGGCCCCAGCCAGGCGGTGCCCGAGGTCGGCCGTGATGCCGACGTCGTCAGGGAATGGAACGCCATCGCCGTGCGCACGATCTCCACTGAGAACGCCGCGCCGGTGCCCGCCTCGCCGCTCTACTTCGCGTACACCTCCATCGCGATGCACGATGCCGTCGCCGCCATCGAGGGCGACTTCGAGACCTACGTCCAGCAGCCCCGTGCCCAGGCGCATGCCTCGCCCGAGGTCGCCGCGGCGACCGCCGCGTACCGCGTGCTGCGCCACTACTTCCCTGCATCGGCCGCCAACCTCGACGCCGACTACGCGGCATTCCTGGCGGACGTGCCGAACGGCGTCGGCAAGGTGCACGGCACGCGCGTCGGCCTCGCCTCCGCCGACGCGATCATCGCGGCGCGCGCGGGCGACGACCTCACGACGGTCCATCCGATCGAGGTCGAGCCCGGGATCGGCGTCTGGGAGCCGACTCCGCCGGGATTCGCGCCAATGGCGGTGAGCTGGCTCGGATTCGTCACGCCCTTCGTGCTCGAGTCGTCGACGGCCATCCCCCTCCCGGGTCCCGATCCGGTCGATTCCGCCGAGTACGCCGTCGACTACGACGAGGTCAAGGCGAAGGGCGCGCTGAACGGGTCCACCCGCACCGGCGACGAGACGGCGACGGCCCTGTTCTGGAGCACGCCCGTCGGCCCCGTCGTGCAGTACAACATGGCGATGCAGACCGAGACGGCAGAGCGCGGCCTGGACATCGGCGAGACCGCACGCGCGTTCGCGCTCCTCGACACGTCGATCGCGGACGCCAACATCTCGTGCTGGTACGCGAAGTGGAGCTATGCCTATTGGCGCCCGGTGACCGCCATCAGGACCGCCGACGACGGGAACGCCGCGACGCAGCCGGATGCCGCGTGGACGCCGCTCGTCACCACGCCGCCGTACCCCGACTACACGAGCGGCCACGCCTGCGTGTCCGGCTCCGCGTCGGGCGCCTTCGGTCACCTCTTCGGCGCCGACACCATCGACATCGACGTGCCCTCGACCGTGCAGGGCCGGCCCGACCGGCACTTCGCGACGTCGACCGCACTCGACACCGAGACCATGAACGCCAGGATCTGGCTCGGCCTCCACTTCCGCCAGGCGATGACGGACGGCAACATGCTGGGCCACGCCGCCGCCGACGCGGTCGTGTCGGGCGCCTTCGTCCCGCTCGATTGATCCCCTGACGGGGTGGATGCGCGACGGGGACGGCGATCGCCGTCCCCGTCGAGTCAGCGGCCCGTGGTCGTCAGCTGCTCGATGAGCGCCGGGTCGCCGCTCAGGGCGATCGCGGTGCACACGAACAGGGCGATCGCCGCGAGCACGCCACCCGCGAGGGGGAGCCAGAACGACGGGCGACGCGCCCGGATGAGCGCGATGGAGCCTGCCGCAGTCACCACCCAGATCACCACCTGCACGATCGAGCCGATGAGGATGAGCCCCGGGATCTCGGGTCCGGGCGTGTAGGGGTCGATGCCCTCCTGCGTGTGCAGGAGCTGGATCGACTGCGGGAGCGCCTGCAGCACACCGACCGACAGCCACGCGCCCAGCACGCCCATGACGAGCAGCAGGATGGTCACGGCCCGGTCCGCGGGACGCGCCGGCCGCTGCTCGCGAGCGGATGCCGCCGCGACGGCGTGCGCCGACGGCGCATGCGGTGCGGGCGGGGGCGTCATCTGCGGCGCCGGGTCGGACGTGGTCTCGCCGGGCGGAGGGGTCCACGTCCAGCCCTCGGGCGCGTACTCGCCGTACTGCGGTCGCGGACGCTCGTCGCGCGGCGCCGGTGGCGGCGTGGGAACCCCCTCGGCGGCCGACCGTGGGGTCGACTCGTCGGGGGTGCCCGGGGCGTGCTCCTGCGGCATCCGGAACCTACGCGGTGATCGACTGCCCGGCGGAGCCGAGCTGCCTCGTGGACTCGCCGACGCGCGAGGCCATCGCCGACTCGGCGACCTTGCCCCAGGCGCGCGGGTCGTAGAGCTTCTTGTTGCCGACCGAGCCGTCGACCTTGAGCACGCCCTCGTAGTTGGAGAACATGTAGCCGGCGACGGAGCGCGTGAAGGCGTACTGGGTGTCGGTGTCGATGTTCATCTTCACGACGCCGTTGGCGACCGCGGTGGCGATCTCCTCGTCGGTGGAGCCGGAGCCGCCATGGAACACGAGGTCGAGGGGCTTCGGGCCGGTGCCGTACTTCGCGGCGAGGCCGTCCTGGATCTCCTTGAGGAGCTCGGGCTTCAGCTTCACGTTGCCGGGGGCGTAGACGCCGTGCACGTTGCCGAACGTGAGGGCGGCCATGTAGCGGCCCTGCTCGCCGAGGCCGAGCGCCTCGACGGTCGCGATGGCGTCGTCGAGGGTCGTGTAGAGGTGTTCGTTGATGTCGTGGCTGACGCCGTCCTCCTCGCCGCCGACGACGCCGATCTCGACCTCGAGGATCGCGTTGATCGCCTTCATGCGGGGGAGGATCTGCTTGGCGATCTCGAGGTTCTCGTCGAGGGGCACGGCCGAGCCGTCCCACATGTGCGACTGGAAGATCGGGTTGCGACCGGCCTTGACCTCCTCCTCGGAGGCGGCGATGAGCGGGTACACGAAGTCGTCGAGCGCGTTCTTCGGGCAGTGGTCGGTGTGCAGCGCGACCGTGATCGGGTAGGACTTCGCCACCTCGTGGGCGAACCTCGCGAACGCGAGGGCGCCGGTGGCGCGGGCCTTGACCGTGTGGCCGGCGAAGTAGTCCGCGCCGCCGGTGGTGACCTGGATGATGCCGTCGGAGCCCGCCTCGGTGAGGCCCTGCAGCACGGCGTTGAGCGTCTGCGAGGAGGAGACGTTGAACGCCGGGAAGGCGAAGCCCTTCGCCTTGGCGGTGTCGAGCATCTCGGCGTACTGCTCCGGGGTTGCGATGGGCATGGTGCTCCTTCGAGGTCACGTCAGGGTTCGGATCCGAGTCTAGCGAGGTGGCGAGGAGTGCTCATGAGTCGCGGAGGCCGCGGCCGCAGGTCGGTCGTCCCGTCGGGGATGCGGGAGGATGGCCCGATGCATGACGACGCGAACGTGTTCTCCCAGCAGCTCCGCTCGGCGCTGTCGGCCGCGGTGCGGGCGGCCGCCGACGCCGCGCTTCCGCTGGTCGGCTCGGGCGACCCCGACGCCGTGGATGCGGCCGCGGTCGACGCCCTGCGCACGGCACTGGCGACGGTGCCCGCCGCGCTGCGTGTC
>NZ_WJSP02000239.1 GCF_009720255.1 Agromyces humi
CGAGGGCAGCGGATGCCGCGTCGAGCTCGCCCTCGATCGCGTCGCGCCCCTCGGCGAGGCCCCGTGCGAGCGTGGCGACCTGGGCGACCTTCTGGTCGGCGAACGCGAGCCAGCTCACGAGCCGGGGGTCGAGCTCCGTCTCGTCCACGACGTCGTGCGGCACGTGCAGCAGCGACGTGGACGTCGAGACGGCCACGTCGCCCGAGAGGGAGCGGAGCGCGTCCGCGCGCTCGAACGCGTGCGCGAGGTCGCCGCGCCAGATGTTGTGGCCGTCGATCACGCCCGCGACGAGCGTCTTCGCGGCCAGCGACTCCTCGGTCGCCGGGTCGAGCTGCTCGGGCGCGGTGCCGCGCACGAGATCGAAGGAGATGGCCTCGACCGGCGCGGCGGCCAACGCGGGAAGCGCCTCGCCGAGTGCGCCGTAGGGCGCGGCCACGAAGATCGACGGCCGCTGCTCGGAGGAACCGAGCGCGTCGTACGCCTCGCCGATCGCCTCGACGACTCGGTCGCGCGACTCGTCGATGCTCTCGCTCACGAGCGCCGGCTCGTCGAGCTGGACCCAGGCGGCGCCGGCCGCCTGCAGCTCGGCGAGGAGTGCCGCGTACACCGGCACCAGGTCGCCGAGGCGGTCGATCGGGCGGAAGCCCTCGGGGGCGCCGTCGGCGGCCTTCGCGAGGAGGAGGAACGTCACGGGTCCGACGATGACCGGGCGCGTCAGGAAGCCGGCGGCCCGGGCCTCCGCGAACTCGGCGAGGATGCGGTCGGCGTGCAGCGTGAACGCGGTGTCGGGGCCGATCTCGGGTACGAGGTAGTGGTAGTTCGAGTCGAACCACTTCGTCATCTCGAGCGGAGCGTCCTCGCCCTCGCCGCGGGCGATGGTGAAGTAGCCCGCGAGGTCGACGCGACCCGACTCGTCCTGCAGCCGGCGGAAGCGCTCGGGCACGGCACCGACCGTGATGGCGGCGTCGAGCACCTGGTCGTAGTAGGAGAACGACTCGGGGATCGACGAGTCCTCACGGCCCAGGCCGAGGGCGGCGAGGCGGTCGCGCGTGGCCGCGCGGAGGTCGGCGGCGGCCGCCTCGAGCTGGTCGGTGTCGATCGCACCCGACCAGAAGGCCTCGACGGCCTTCTTCAGCTCACGGCGGCGCCCGATGCGCGGGTAGCCGAGGATGGTTCCGGTGGGGAAGGAGTGTGCGGTCATCGTTCTGTGGTGTTCCTCTCGTTGACGAGTCGGTCGTTGACGCCGATCCCGAGCCGGTCGAGCACGTCGAGCACGGCCTCATGGCGGTTGAAGGTGTACAGGTGGAGTCCCGGAGCGCCGCCCGCGAGCACGTCGGCGGCGAGCCGGGTGGCGTAGCCGATGCCGAGCTCGGCCTGCGCCGCGGCATCCGGTTCGATCTCGAGGTCGATCGCGAGCGATGCCGGCGGTTCGACGCCGGTGAGCTCGGTGAGCCGCGCGAGTCTCGCCGGGGTGGTGACGGGCATGATGCCCGGCAGGATCGGGATGGTCACGCCGCCGGCGCGTGCGCGGTCGACGAACCCGAGGTAGTCCTCTGCGCGCCAGAACAGTTGCGTGATCGCGAGGTTCGCCCCTGCGATCTCCTTCGCCAGCAACGTGTCGACGTCCTGGGCGACCCCACGCGATCGCGGATGCCCCGTGGGGAACGTCGCCACCGCCACGCGCTCGGGCCGCGGCCGCTCACCGATCTGCGTGACCCCGGGCAGGCCCGGGATGCCGACCTGGCCGAAGGGCTCGCGCTCCTCCTGCACCCGGTGGATGAGCTGCACCAGCTCGGCCGCGCTGTCGAGGTCGCCGATCCCCGCGTCGGGAGAGGCGTCGGCGCCCGCCGGCGGGTCGCCGCGCAGCGCGAGGAAGCTCGTGATGCCGGCGTCGAGGAACTCGCGCACCAGCCGGTTCGCCTCGGCGTGCGAGGAGCCCACGCAGGTGAGGTGCGCCATCGGCTCGACGTCGGTGTGCTCGAGCATGTAGCGGAGCACGGTGAGCGAGCGATCGCGCGACGAACCGCCAGCGCCGAACGTCACCGAGATGAACGCGGGATGCGCCTCGGCGAGCTTGTCGATCGTCCGACCGAGCGCGAGCGCCGCGGCATCCGTCCTGGGCGGGAACAGCTCGAAGGAGACCGGCGGGCGGTCCCGACAGTCCGCGCCTCCGGCGTCCGGTCCGGTCTGGGCCATGGTGCTCCTGCGTGGCATTCCGAGCCGGTTCGGCGGAGGCGCGGCAGGCCGCGTCCCCCGGCCGGAACGGCGGGTGGGTGTCGCGGGCGGGTGCCGGGCTCGGCGGTCGCTCCAGGTGCCCGGCATCCGGCCGCGCACCGACGATCACCAGCGACGATACGCCTCCACCGCGCGGATCAGGAGACTATGACGCGAGGTGACGGGGAACCGGCGGCACTACCTACGCAGGCACGGATGCCGCGTCGAACTCCGCGAGCTGACCGGCCTGCTCGGGCGAGGCGAGCGCTCGGATGCGGGTGCCGTCCTCGACGTACTCGATGGACAGCACGCGACCGGCCTCGTGGAGCGTCGAGACGACGTCGCCGCGGTCGTACGGCACGAGCAGGTCGACCTCGACCGCGGGATCGGGGAGCATGCGCTCGATCGCCGTGAGCACGTCGGCGATGCCCTCGCCGGTTCGCGCCGACGCGAACACCGCGTTCGGCTCCAGCCCGCGCAGCACGAGCCGGTCCTCCTCGGTCACGAGGTCGGCCTTGTTGAAGACGATGAGCTCGGGCACGTCGCGGGCGCCCACCTCGCCGATGACATCGCGCACGGTGGCGATCTGCCCGGCGGGGTCGGGGTGCGCGGCGTCGACGACGTGCACGATCAGGTCGGCGTCGCCGACCTCCTCGAGCGTCGATCGGAACGCCTCGACGAGCTGGTGCGGCAGGTTCCGCACGAACCCGACGGTGTCGGCGATCGTGTAGACCCGGCCGTCGGTGGTGGTGTTGCGCCGCACGGTGGCGTCGAGCGTGGCGAACAGCGCGTTCTCGACGAGCACCCCCGCCCCGGTGATGCGGTTGAGCAGGCTCGACTTGCCCGCGTTCGTGTACCCGGCGATCGCGACGGACGGCACCGCGTTGCGGCGGCGGTTGGCGCGCTTCGCCTCGCGCGCGGGCTTCATGCCGGCGATCTGCTTGCGCAGCTTCGCCATGCGCGAGTGGATGCGGCGACGGTCGAGCTCGATCTTCGTCTCACCCGGTCCGCGCGAGCCCATGCCGGCGCCTGCGCCGCCGACCTGGCCACCGGCCTGTCGGGACATCGACTCACCCCAGCCGCGAAGGCGCGGAAGCAGGTACTCGAGCTGCGCGAGCTCGACCTGCGCCTTGCCCTCGCGGCTCTTCGCGTGCTGGCTGAAGATGTCGAGGATGACCGCCGTGCGGTCGATGACCTTGACCTTCACGACGTCCTCCAGCGCACGCCGCTGGCTCGGAGCGAGTTCGGTGTCGGCGATGACGGTGTCGGCGCCGAGCGCGGCCACGACATGGCGCAGCTCCTCGGCCTTGCCGCTGCCGAGGTAGGTGCTGGGATCGGGGTGCGGACGACGCTGCAGGAGCCCGTCGAGCACGCGCGCACCGGCCGTCTCGGCCAGGGCCGCGAGCTCGCGCATCGAGTTCTCGGCGTCGTCCTGCGAACCCTGCGCGTACACGCCGATGAGCACGACGTTCTCGAGGCGCAGCTGTCGGTACTCGACCTCGGTGACGTCCTCGAGCTCGGTCGAGAGCCCGCTCACCCGGCGGAGTGCCGCGCGCTCCTCACGGTCGAACTGCTCGCCGTCGTGCGAGCCGTCTCCGGTCACCTCGGACCCGCTCCGCTGGATCGCCGACGCATCGCCGGCACCGAACCTGGCCACCCCCGCGCGGCTCTCCGCGCTGCGGAGCACGCGCTCGACGTCGTCGTCTGGAGTGTGCTGTTCGCCCTGAGTCATCGTGTCAACCTTACTTCCGTTCGCGTGCGATAGCTTGCTTGCATGGGCTCCGACCACTACTTCTCCCCCTCGCCTCGGAGTGGCGGCGGCACCCGCACCATCCGCGTGCGACTCGCCGGCCGGGAGGTCGAGCTCGTCACCGCCGGCGGGGTGTTCAGCCCCGAACACCTCGACGAGGGCACCCGCGTGCTGCTCGACGCCGTCCCTGCGCCGCCTCAGACCGGGCACCTGCTCGACCTCGGCGCTGGGTGGGGGCCCATCGCGCTCAGCCTGGCCCTGCAGGCACCCGATGCCACGGTGTGGGCCGTGGACGTCAACGAACGAGCCCTCGACCTGGTGCGTCGCAACAGTGCGCGCCTCGGCCTCACCAACGTCAACGCCGTGCTGCCCGACGATGTTCCCGACGACCTGCGGTTCGCCACGATCTGGTCGAACCCGCCGATCCGCGTCGGCAAGCAGGAGCTGCACGCCATGCTGGCGCGCTGGCTGCCCCGCCTCGCCGACGAGGCGACCGCCTGGCTCGTGGTGGCGAAGCACCTCGGTGCGGAGTCGTTGCAGCGCTGGCTGGCCGCCGAGCTGGGCCTCGACGTGGAGCGCGCCGACAAATCGAAGGGCTTCCGGGTGCTCGCTGCCCGTGGGACGACGGCGCGCTGAACTCAGGCGAGGGTGAGCACCCCGTCGAAGACGAGCTCCGCCGGCCCCGAGAGCACGACATGCTCGCCGTCGGCCGCCTCGAACATGCGCACGCCCAGCACGCCACCCGGCACCTGCACGCGCCAGTCGTTCGGCGCGCCCGCTCCGGCCCAGTACCGCACCGCGAGTGCCGAGGCGACGGCGCCCGTGCCGCACGAGAGCGTCTCGCCCGAACCGCGCTCGTGCACGCGCATGCGGATGCGGCCGATGCCGTCTTCGACGAGCGGCTCGGCCGGCACCACGAACTCGACGTTCGCGCCGGCCTCGGGCACCGGGTCGAGCACCGGCTGGTAGTTGAGGTCGACGGCCTCGAGCTCCTCGTCATCGGCGAGCGCCACGACGACGTGCGGGTTGCCCACGTCGATCCCGAGTCCGGGCCGTGCCACGGGCAGTTCCTTGCCGCGCACGAGCGGCTCACCGCCGGCGAGGCGCCACGGCCCGAGGTCGGCCTGGAAGCCGTCGGTGCTGCGTCGCACCGTGCGGACGCCCGCGCGGGTGCCGATGGCGATCGCCCCTCCGGCAGGCAGCTCCGCGAGACCCTGGTCGAGGAGGTAGCTGACGAAGACGCGGATGCCGTTGCCGCACATCTCAGAGACGGTGCCGTCGGCGTTCCAGTAGTCCATGAACCACACGGCGGCCGGATCCTCCGACAGGGCTGCCGCGCCGTCGTCGAGGTTTCGGGAGCGTACGGCGCGGATCACGCCGTCGGCGCCCACCCCGAACCGCCGGTCGCATACCGCGGCGATCTGCGTGGGCGTGAGCTCGGTATCGCCCTCGGGGTCGCTGAAGAGCACGAAGTCGTTGCCCGTGCCCTGCCCCTTGGTGAATCGCAGATCGAACGGCATCCGTTCAGTCTAGAGCCGCCTGACGGGCGAGTTCCGAGCCGCGAGCGGCGAGGTCGTCGGCGTCGATCGTGGTCGCATCGCGGTAGCGACCGAACCAGCCGACCTGCCGGCGCGCGTACGTGCGAGTGAGCTGCTGCGTCTGCGCGATCGCCTCGGCCCGCGGCATCCGCCCGTGGAGTTCGGCGAGGGCCTGCGCATAGCCGATCGCCTTGCGCGCCGTGACCCCGCGCTCGATGCCGCGCGGCACGAGGTCGCGGAC
>NZ_WJSP02000024.1 GCF_009720255.1 Agromyces humi
GGCGACGCCCAGGGCCGCCGCCGCGAGGAGGGCCGCCGCGGTGACCACCCAGCCGGCAGTTCCCAAACCAGGGGCGTTGGTGGCCGCGAGGCCGGCCACGCCCGCCGGGACGCCGTCGGGAGTCGAGTGGAGCCCGCCGATGGTCTGCACGGCAAGTGCCAGGTTGGCATCGTCCAGGCTCCCCCATGCGTAGACGATCGTGTTCGTGCCTTCTGCGACGTCGACATCGGCCGGCCCGATGACCGGGGTGGTGGTGCCGGCGGCCGCGACGGACGCCGAGACCACGCCGGCCGGCAGGTTGAGGATCTGCTCGTTCGGGTTCGTCAGGTTCGTGATGACGGGGGCTCCGCCGGCGAGCACGTCGACCGCGGGTGCGGCGGCGACGTGGCGGACGGTCAGCCGGCCCTCGCCGGGCGCGGTCTGCGAGATGTCGTTCGTGAACAGCGTGGCCGTCGGCTCGCCGGCCTCGGTGAGGTGCGCGACCGCGGTGTAGTCCTTGCCCGACTCCAGGGGCAGGTCGACGGGTCCGATGGCCGGGGCCGAGGCGTCAGCGGCATCCGACGCGGTGATGGCCACCGTGTAGGTGCCGGCCGGCAGCTCGAGCGGGCCGGCGAGGTCACCCGGCTTGAAGTCGTCGAGCGTGAGTTGGTCGTCGACATAGACGTCGACCGTGAGGCCCGGCACGCCGTGGAGCACGGACAGCTTGGCCGGGGCGTCGGCGGCGTTGGCAGGGGCGACGGCACCGAGCACGACGAGTGCTCCGGCGCCGATGGCGGCGGCGAGGATCTTCTTCATGGTTCCCTCCAGGTGAGCCCCGTGACGGGGCGGCGAGTTGCCTTCATCACCTACTTCCGCCGAATGGGCGGAATCGGATGCACTCGTATGGAGTTTCTTCGCGTCGCCACCTCACGACCGATCGACACCGGTTCCGGGGCAGGTCGGCCTCGCTCAACGTGAGGACGACCTCGTCACCAGCAGGTCCTCGAGGCGAGCGATGGAGCTCACCTGGTGACAGCTGGCAGGCTGACGGCGCGGCGAAGGGCGCGTCCGCGAGGTCGCCTGAACCTGCGGACTCGATGCCTGTGCGGCCGACGTGCGTTGTGGGCGGCCATCCAGCCCTACCTGCCCGACCGCTCCTCCGGGTCCAGCGACTCCTGACCGCGATGGGCGAGGCACCCCCGCGGTCTCGGTTCGCGCTCGTCGTCAGTGGGACTCACGGCTGACCTTCGAGCCGCTCGACCCGACGAGGAAGTCGAGGTCGGCGCCGGTGTCCGCCTGCATGACGTGGTCGACGTAAAGTCGCTCCCATCCGCGCCGCGGATTGGCGAAGCCCCTCACGGTCGCCTCGTCCACGCCGCGGGCCTCCATCTCGTCGGCCGGCACCTCGACGTCCAGGCGGCGGTTGCGCACGTCGAGGTCGATCCAGTCCCCCGTCTGCACCCGCGCGAGCGGGCCACCTGCGGCCGCCTCTGGGGTGACGTGCAGGATGACGGTGCCGTAGGCGGTGCCCGACATCCGTCCATCGCAGATACGCACCATGTCACGCACGCCCTTCTCGAGGAGCTTCTTCGGCAGTGGCATGTTGGCGACCTCGGGCATGCCCGGATACCCCATCGGACCGCAGCCGCGCAGGATCATCACCGAGTTCTCGTCGATGTCGAGGTCGGGGTCATCGATCCTGGCGCGGAAGTCCTCGATGCTGTCGAAGACGACCGCCGGGCCGCGGTGCTTGAGCAGGTGCGGCGAGGCCGCGGCGGGCTTGATGATGGCGCCGCCGGGGGCGAGGGAGCCGCGGAGGACCGAGATGCCGGCGGCCGGCAGCAGCGCGTGTCCGCGCGGGGTGATGACGTCGGCATCCCAGATCCTCGCGTCGTCGAGGTAGTCGACCAGCGGCCGGCCGGAGATCGTGAGCGCTTCGGCATCGAGGAGGTCGCGCACCTCGCGGAGGACCGCGTGGAAGCCGCCGGCCCGGTGGAAGTCGTCCATCAGGTACGTGCCGGCCGGCTGCAGGTTCACGAGCAGCGGCACGTCGGCGCCGATTCGGTCGAAGTCGTCGATGGTGAGATCGATGCCGAGCCGGCCCGCGATCGCGAGCAGGTGCACGACAGCGTTCGTGGAACCGCCGATCGCGGCCAGCGCCACGATCGCGTTGTGGAAGGACGCCTTGGTCAGGAATGTGCTCGGTCGCCGATCATGCGCGACGAGTTGCACCGCGAGCCTTCCGGTCTCCTGCGCGCCTTCGAGGAGCCGGCTGTCGGGCGCCGGCGTTCCCGCGAGCCCCGGCAGCACGGTGCCGAGCGCCTCGGCGACGAGCGCCATGGTCGATGCGGTCCCCATCGTGTTGCAGTGTCCGCGGCTGCGGATCATGGCCGACTCGGATTTGAGGAACAGGTCCTCGCTCAGCTCGCCGGCGCGGACCTCTTCGCTGAGACGCCAGACGTCGGTGCCGCAGCCGAGCGCTTCGCCGCGGAAGTGGCCGGTGAGCATCGGACCGCCGGGGACGACCACGGCGGGGATGTCGACGGATGCCGCGGCCATGAGCAGTGCCGGGATCGTCTTGTCGCATCCGCCGAGCAGGACGACGCCGTCGATCGGATTCGCTCGCAACATCTCCTCGGTCGCCATCGCGGCCATGTTGCGCCAGAGCATGGCGGTCGGTCGCACCTGGGTCTCGCCGAGCGAGACGACCGGGAGTTCCAGTGGGATGCCCCCGGCCTCGTAGATGCCGTTCTTGACCGACTGGGCGATCTCGTCGAAGTGGCTGTTGCAGGGCGTGAGGTCGGACGCGGTGTTCGCGATGGCGATCTGCGGACGGTGGTGGAAGTCACCCGGGACTCCCCGACGCATCCACGCGCGATGGATGTAGGCGTTTCGGCCGTCACCCGAGTACCACTCGGCGCTCCGCAGAGAAGACGTCATTGTTTTCCAACTTTCGGAATGTTGGTCTGACTGATGAAACTATGGTGAGCATAGGCGATCGGAAGGGCAGGGCCAATGACCTCCATGACGGACCTCGAGGCAGTCGGCGATCGACTGGTGGGCTCCGACCGGGTGCTCGCGGTGCTGATCGAGCTCGCCTCCCATCCGGCGGGCGCGACGCTCGACGAGATGGTCCGGCTGACCGGGAGCCCGAAATCCACGGTGCACCGGGCCCTGGCGTCGCTTCGGCGTGCGGGCCTCGCGTCGCAGGACGGCCGTGGGCACTACATCCTCGGCGACGAGTTCCTCCGGCTCGCATTCGCCCATCACGAGGCCAGACCCGAGCACATCCGAGTCCGACCCTTGCTGGAGCGCCTCGCGGAACGATTCGGAGAGACCGCCCATTTCGCAGTCATGGACGGCACCGAGGTCGTGTACCGCGCGAAGGTCGAGCCGCCCATCGGCGCCGTGCGACTGACCTCGACGATCGGTGGACGCAATCCCGTGCACAGCACGGGTGTCGGCAAGGCGCTCCTCGCCCCTCGCGTGCGCACCGAACGCGACGTCGCCTCCTGGATCGGCGACCGCGTGCTCGAAGCCCGTACGCCGAACACCGCGGTGACGGCAGCAGACCTCCACGCCCGCCTCGCCGACACACGTCGCGACGGTTATGCGATCGATGACCAGGAGAACGAGCTGGGCATCAACTGCGTCGCCTTCCCGGTCTACCTCTCGTCGCCGACGGCGCCCGCCGGTGCGGTGAGCGTCAGCGCGCTGGCCTATCGCACGCCGCTTTCCACCCTTCTGGAGTCGGTCGACGAGATCCGCGCGATCATCGCCGAGACGACCGGCATCCGCGAGAGGACCGCATGAACCAGAACACCGTGCGCGTTGCGCACCCGCAGGTGCACGAGCTGGCGGAGGGCCCGTTCTGGGACTCGGTCCGGGCGCGTCTGCTGTGGGTGGACATCCGGCGCGGCCGTGCGTACTCGGCCGACCTCTCCCCCGATGGGCTCCTTGAGATCCGGGACGAGCTCGCCCTCGACGAGACCATCGGTGCGGTCGCGCCATCCGCCACCGGTGCGTGGCTGATCGCCGGCGCCGAGCGGCTGTACGTCCGCGACGAGGCAGGAGTGGTGCATCCTGGGCCGCGGGTGATCTCGGGCGGCGGCTCGCGACGCCTCAACGACGGCAAGCCCGACCCGCTCGGCCGGTACCTCATCGGTTCACTGAGCCTCGCGGGACCCTCGAATCGGGAGGAGCTTCTCCAGGTCGGCCATGACGGGTCGATCGAGGTGATCGACGACGACCTCACGCTTTCGAACGGCCTCGCCTGGTCGTCCGACGGGTCGCGCCTGTACTCGATCGACACCGAACGGAGGACCGTGTTCGTCCGCGCCTACGACGTCGCGAGCGGACGGGTGGGCCCCCGCTCGGTGCACCTCCGCGTCGACGACGGATATCCCGACGGCATGTGCATGGATGCCGAGGAGCACCTCTGGATCGCCATCTGGGGCCTTGGTCGAGTGAACCGGTACTCGCCGTCGGGCGAACTCGTCGCCTCGATCGACGTGCCGGCGCCGCACACGTCGAGCGTCGCCTTCGCTGGTCCCGATCTCGACGTGCTCGTGATCACGACGGCCACCCAAGACCTCGACGACGAGCAACTCGAACAGTTCCGGCACTCGGGCCGGGTCTTCACCGTCCGGCCCGGCGTGCGCGGGCTCCCCCAACCGTTGTGGGCCGGCTTCTCGGCTCCGACACCCAGTGAGGTCTCATGAAACTCCTCCGCATCGGCGCGTTCGGCGCTGAGACGCCCGCCGCCCTCGTCGGCGACGGACGATACGTCGACCTGTCCGACATCGTCGACGACTTCGACGAGCGCTTCTTCGGAAGCCGCGGACTCGAGCGGATCGGACCCGTTATCGAGGCCCGTGCAGCATCCGGGCACGCGCTGGAGCTCGGCGACCAGCGCATCGGCGCACCGATCGCGCGACCGCACCAGATCCTCTGCATCGGCCTCAACTACAGCGACCATGCAGCCGAGACCGGCCAGGCCGTGCCCGACGAACCGATCCTGTTCACCAAGTCCCCCAACACCCTCGTCGGCCCGAATGACGACGTGCGCATCCCCCGCGGCTCGACCAAGCCCGACTGGGAAGTCGAGCTCGGCATCGTCATCGGCTCCCGCACGAGCTACCTCGACTCCGTCGAACAGGCCCGAAACGCCATCGCGGGCTTCGTCGTGGTCAACGACGTCAGCGAGCGCGCATTCCAGCTCGAACGCAACGGCCAGTGGGCCAAGGGCAAGTCGGCAGAGACGTTCAACCCGGCCGGCCCGTGGCTCGTGACGCCCGACGAGATCGGCGACGTCCTCGACCTCGGCATGTGGCTCGACGTCAACGGCACCCGGCGCCAGACCGGCTCGACCTCGACGATGATCTTCGACCCCTATTTCATCGTCCACTACCTCAGCCAGTTCCTCGTGCTCGAGCCGGGCGACCTCATCAACACCGGCACGCCGCCGGGCGTGGGCATGGGCTTCCGGCCGCCGATCTGGCTGCAGCCCGGTGATGTGATGGAACTCGGCATCGATGGGCTGGGCTCCCAGCGCCAGAACGTGCTCGCGCCCCGATGAAGGCCTTCGTGATCACCGCCCCGGGCGAGGCATCGGTGCAGGATGTCGCACCGCCGACTGTCGGCCCCGGCGACGTCATCGTCGACGTGCAGCGCGCCGGGGTCTGCGGAACCGATATCGAGCTCTACACGGGCGAGATGCAGTACCTCGCCGACGGCCACACGACGTACCCGATCCGCATCGGTCACGAGTGGATGGGCACCGTGCGTGCGGTCGGCGATGGTGTGGACCGGCGCTGGATCGGTCGCCGTGTCACGGGTGACACGATGCTCGGTTGCGGCGTCTGCCGCCGGTGCCTGCGCGGCTACCAGCACGTGTGCGAGTTCCGCGGTGAGCTGGGGATCCGCGATGGCCGCCCCGGTGCGTTGGCCGAGCAGGTCGCCGTGCCCGCTCCCTCGCTCCGTGAACTGCCCGACGCGGTCGACGACGCACTCGGCGCCCTCGTCGAACCCGGCGGCAACGCGTTGCGCTCAGTTCAGGCCGCCGACCTGCATCGAGGCGACCGCGCACTCGTCCTCGGTCCCGGCACCATCGGGCTGCTCACGGCGATGTTCGCCCGCGCGGGCGGCGCCGAGGTGCACCTCCTCGGACGCAGCGAGCGTTCGCTCGAGTTCGCTCGCTCGCTCGGCTTCGAGGGCGTCTGGACCGAGGACGCCCTGCCCGAACTGCCCTGGGACGCGGTGATCGACGCCTCGAACGCGCCGCACCTGCCCGCGAAGGCGCTCGATCTCGTCGAGCCCGGCAAGCGCGTGGTCTACGTGGGTCTGGCCGGCAGCCTCAGCCTCATCGACACTCGCGCGATGGCCTTGAAGGATGTGACGGCCGTCGGCATCCTCAGCGCATCGCCCGGCCTCACGGAGGCCATCGCCGCGTACGCCAGCGGCGACGTCGACCCCAGGCCGCTCATCGCCGCCACCGTCGAGCTCGACCGGCTCGCGCCCGTGCTGGCCGGCGAACGGCCCGAGGGCGCCGGCCCCGGACCCAAGATCCACGTCGGCATCGGCGCCGACCACCACAGCAAGGAGACCACCGCATGAGGACTGCCGTGATCACGGGCGGCGCCCGCGGACTCGGGGCGGCGACCGCCGACCGGCTGCGCGAGGACGGCGTGAATGTCGTCACCCTCGACCTCGCCGGCGAGGTCGACCACCGGCTGGACGTGACCGATGAGCGCGCCCTGGCCTCCGTCGTCGCCGAGCTGGGCCCGGTCGACATCCTCATCAACTCGGCCGGTATCGTCGGGCCGGGCGTGCCCCTGCTCGAGACTCGTGCGGAGGATTGGCGCCGGGTCCTCGACGTGAACGTGCTCGGGACGGTCGCAACCATGCGGGCATTCATTCCGGGCATGGTCGACCGTCGATGGGGGCGCGTCGTGAACTTCGCGAGCATGGCCGGCAAGGACGGCAACCCGAACCTCTCGATCTACTCCGCCTCCAAGGCTGCGGTGATCGCGCTCACGAAGTCGGCCGGCAAGGAGCTGGCGACGACCGGGGTTCTCGTCAACGCCATCGCGCCCGCCGTGATCTCCACTCCCATGAACGCGGAGACTGCGCCCGAGGCGCTGGCACACATCACGAATCTCATCCCGATGAAGCGCATCGGACAGCCCGAGGAGGTCGCCGAACTCGTCGCCTGGCTCGCCTCCGAGAAGGTCAGCTTCTCCACCGGGGCGGTCTACGACATCAGCGGCGGCCGCGCGACGTACTGAGCGGGTGGACCGGGCATGTCGTCCCTCCCACCCGCTCAGTGGCGCGGTGGTTCAGTGACCGAGCGGGAGCCCGTGCGAGCGCGCCACTTCACCCAGCCATGTGTGCGAGAGGGCGGTGAACACCATCACCTCAGGACGCCCGAGGCGTAACGCGCCCGAGCACAGGATGAGGAGACGGGATTCCCACCACGCTCGACCGTCTTCGAGATTCACGACCACGATCCCGGCTGAGCGTGCGCGCCGGCCAGAACTGCACGTGGGTCCTCGCCCCGGTTTGCGCCTTTCCGACCATCTGCCACCACCTGCACGTTCCCCGGATTGCACCCGCTACGTCGAGCTCGCTATGCCTCGAAGCCGAGGTCCACGACGCTGATCACGGCATGGCCCGGCTCGAGTCCTCGGCGTGGCGTGAAGGCGGCCCACATCGAACCCCGAGCGTGACGCTGGAAGATGTGCCGGACGAGGGCGCCGCGGGGAAGGCCCAACCTGGTCGACCGCAACCCCTCGAGGAGTCGTGTCAGGCCCTCGCCGAACGCCGGGATTCCGCAGTCGACCGCATTGATGAACGCCTGCTCCGCCAACTCGCGACGTCCGGTCCCGAACTCGTGCTCCGCGCGGAGGATGTAGCCGTCGCTCACGGTCGGAGCAGCCGTGATGACCGTCGACGCGAGGTCGCCCAGGGTTCCGTGCTTCCCCAGGCGCAGCAGCGCGTATCCCGCGACGATCCCCGCGAAGGGGTCCTCGGACGCCGTGGCCGCGAGCTCGCGAGCGAGCCCTTCGGCGACGTCGATGCGCCCCGCGAGCAGCATCCGCTGGAGGTACTCGACGCGCCACAGTCGGCCCACCGTGGACGACGTGCCGGCCCCGATCTCGGGATGGTACTGGTGCAACCGAATGCGCTCGTTGTCGACCTGTGCGACCAGGGTCGCCAGCCGGCGCGGCAGCACTGGCACCGAGACCACCATCGGCTCGGCTCCCTGCGCCGTGAACGACACCCAGTGGGGCACCGGGTCCGCCGGCACCACCATCCCGGCGATGCCCGCCCGAGAGGGCTCGAGCTGCGCCCCTGGTCCCTCGACCGGCTCCCCTGCCGGCCAGATCGCGACCTCCAGTCGTCGGACCGCCGCCGTGTCCACCTGGCCGTCGATCCCACGCCCGACGGCGAACACGGCGACGCCCGATCGATCGCCGAGCGGTCCGAGCACGTCGCCGCCCCCCATCGCGGCTGGTGTCTCTCCGCTCAGCAGCATCGAGACTCCGGCCGCCACGATCGTCGACGGGCGGGCCCACGCCGTCGATTCCTCGCTCATGGTCACGTACCCGCCGTCGACCCGCCCGCCGAGCGCCGACGTCAGCGCGATGACGATCGGCTCCGGCGATTTCGGCGTGAGCGGTATCCGTTCGGATTCGCCGGCGGCCAGCACCACGAAAGTGGGGTCCCCCGTCGCATCCGGCCCGATATGCCGGATCTGGTAGAACCCCGGCCTGAGGTCGACGCGCTCGCCCGCCGGCCGGATCGCCACCGCCCGGCCCGCCTCGTCCACGATCTCCGCCACGGCGAGCACGTCCGACGACTCGATCGAGATGGTGCCGAGGGGCTCCGAGCGACCGGCCTCCGCAATCTCCTCCGGCCCGACCGGCTCGGTGACCATGTGCGTGTCCGTCCCCGTGTCTCGCGGGCGGAGCTCGATCGTCTCGCGCTGGTCGCGGTAGAGCTCGATCGGCGCTTTGAGCGAGCCGAACAGGTCCTTCGGGGTGGTGGTCGTGACACGGACCGCGTACGTCTTGGGCGGGAGCGTGAACGTCTGGGACTGCCCGGTCACCCCGAGCACGGAGGCAACCGGCTCGCCGAGCGCGTCGAGCACGCTCACCTGGGCGTTCTTGTGCTTCGCATCGAGCGCGAGGTCGACGGTGAGTGCCAGGGGCTTGAAACTCCCGCTCGGAAACGAGACCAGCGAGGCGTCGCGGTCGCGGTTCGCGACGCCACGTGTGCCCGTGTCCTGGGGGATCTGAGCCCGCCACGCCGTCTCTGGAACGCCCGACGGCATCCGGGCGGTCATCCGCTCCTTGATGAAGGTGGCGAGGCGCTCCCAGCGGACTTCGTAGCAGTTCCGTTCCCACGACCACGCCTTCGCGTTGCCGGTGCCCTCGAGGCCCTCCATCAGTGCGCTCGTGAACGCGCCGGTCGCCTCCCCCGGCCAGCCCACCTCCTCGGCGGTGTGGCCGGGCGCCGTCGCGTAGAGGATGAACTGCTGGGTGGGGGGCGCGCCCGGATCCCTCCGGCGCGGCACCGGCCAGCGGCCGACCTCGAACTCCCGGTCCGCCCATGGAATGTTGCGGCAGGCGTCGATGAACAGGAACTGGTCGGCGAACGAGGTCGTCTCGAAGTACTCGGCGATCGAGCGGACGGCCAGCGAATGGTCGGGATGCAACGCATCGAACCCCGGGGTGACGAGCGCACTCTCGTCCCGGTTCGCGACCCGGGCGGTGATCCCGTGACCGGCGAAGTAGAAGTAGAGCCGTTCGGGCTGCTGGTCGGCCGCGGCCACGACCACCTCGTTGATCGCGCTGACGATGTTGTCCTTGGTCGCGGCCGGGACGTCGGATGCGGAATCGCCGGAGGGCGAGAGCAGCAACCGCAGATTGGACTCGGGCACGCCGCCGCCATCGGGATCGATCACCCAATCCCGGAACCTGCGGGCATCGGACACGGATGCGGACAACCGCATCTCGGGATCCCCGTATTCGTCGATGCCGACGACGATCGCCCAGCGCACCAGCACTCACTTCGTCAGAGGTGGTCGCGTCGTCAGCCGATCGTGAATGGCTTCGAGTGTTCGAACTCCGGATTGGCGGCGCCCACCGGGTAGTAATTGGGCTGCTGCCGGTCCGGCATGCGGGCGCGGATCGTCTCGCGGAACTCCGGATAGCCGCCCTCCCAGGCACCGTCGTTCCAGACCGCCAGGAGGTTCTCCGTGAACAGCCCGTTGCTGAACCCGTCGAGGGACAGCTGGTCGTCGCGGCATCCGGAGATCAGCAGGACGGTGGCCTTCGGATCCCGGTGCTCGGCGCCGGGCGCCTGCTGCTGGATCTGGTCGTAGACGTCGGCGTTTGCGCGGTAGGTCGCGATCATCACATCGCGAGGCATCGCCCGATACCGCGGTGACTCGGCGGCCGCCTTCTCCCGCGTCGAGACCGGGTCGGGCACCTCGGCGTCGATCCTCCTGGCTACCGTTCCGCTGTGACAGCTGTCGGAGAGCACGAAGATCCGAGCGCCGGGCGCGAACCTGCCCCAGTGGGCGTACAACTCGTCGTCGACGATCTGACGGTCGTAGGCGACCCAGGTCTCGTCCGAACGATCCTCCTCCCCTTCATCGTTGCGGTCAGGCACCTGACCGCCGTGCCCCGAGTACGAGCAGAGGAACAGGTCCCCCGACGTCAGCCCCTCGGAGGCCGCCGCGATCGCCGTCAGCACCGAGTCGGCCGTCGCCTCTTCCGTCATGAGTGTCGTGGTCGCGAAGCCGTTGCGCTTGGCGATCGCCTCCATGTCCCGGGCGTCGAACTCGCATGCCGTCAGCGCGCCATCCCAGCCGTCGTAGTGAGCGGGATCGACTCGATTGAGTCCGATGTGCAATGAAATACCTCGCGCCATGATCATCCCTCCCGGAGTTTCCGTCGTATCAGCGCGTCCCGGGTTCCCAGGCCTGCCGCCACGACGGCAAGGAGGCCGAAGAATGCCACGATCAGCCATTCGAGGGCGCCGCTGCCGCGATCCGGGTCGATACCGAAGATGGCTTCGATCCACTGGGGTGTCGTCACCGTGATCACGGCCAGTACGACGAACACGGCAGCCAGGACGTACTCGATCACCATTCGAACCATCGTTCTCCCCTTCACGTGTGGTGGAGTCACTTCTCGGCGTGCGCCGACGAACGGGTCAGGGCAGCTCCGGCGGTGCCGCGCCGGCGTCCACGACCGAGCCATCGGACACGACCGGCCCGGACGAGAGGTCGGTCACTCCGGGCGGTGGCTCGGCTCGTCCCGTGAAGATGTCCGGCGCAGGTCCGGCATCGAGCGGAGCGGCCAGTGCGGCTTCGGATGCCTCGCCTGACGCCACCGCTTCAGCCGAAGCACCCGTCACTTCCAGACGCGACTGCCGGTCGCCGTCGTCGATCTCGATCGTGATGCGCATGTCGACTCCTCAGTTCAGCACGGCGTAGCGGCCCTCGAAGGTGACCGCAGTGTTCGTGAGGTTCTTCACGGTGATCCAGTAGGTGCAGTGGGTTCCGTCCGCCCGCTCCACCTCGGTGTCCCAGTCCAGTTGCGGAGCCCCGACCTTCGGCGATGTCGGCACGACGTACCAGACGATATGTCGATCCGCCGGCCAGTTGAACGTGAACCACTTCGCCGTCTGGTTCGCCGCGAGCGTGCCGGTCCATTGTGTTCCCGTGTACATGGGCGTCTCCTCCTCGGTCACCTGTAGCTGAGGATCGCGTAGCGACCCTCGAAGTCGACGGGCTGTGCCGTCAGGTTGCGCACCGTGACCCAGTACGTCACGTACCGGGCGTCCGCGCGTTCGATCTGCACGTCGAAGCCCAGTTCGGGTGCGCCGTTCTTCACGGTGGTGGGCATCACGGTCCAGAGCACGTGCCACGTTGCGGGCCACCGGAACGTGAACCACCGCTGCGTCGCGCCGCCGGGAATCGTGCCCGTCCACTGGCGACCGCAGATCGGCGCGTCGATGCTCTCGACGGCGTACTCCCACACGCCGCGGTTCCGTGTGCCGGCCCGGAGCAGGTGTGCGTCGGGGTGGTACAGCAGGTCGGCGATGATGCAGTTCGGAAGTCCCGCAGACATGCTCGACCAGGATCCGCCGCCGTCGAAGGACTGGAAGACCCCCTTGTCGGCTGCCACCCAGACCCGGTCCGCATTGCCCGGATGCACCGCCACCGCGTTGATCGGAAGTACCGGCAGTCCCGCCGAACGATCGACCCATGACGATCCGGAGTCGATGCTGCGGAACACGCGACCGCCGTTGATCCGGGACGAGGTGACCCAGATACGACTCGTCACGACCGGGTCGACCCAGATGTCGCTGATCCACGCCGCGCGCGGCGAGGTCAGTTCGACCGGCGCGGTCCATGACGTCCCGTTCCAGGTGATGCGGAAGAGGCGCCCGCCCGTCGTGCCGACATACGCGGCATCCGCTGACGGCATGTGCATCGCCGATGCCACCGGCGCCCCCGGCAGGGCGACCTCGGTGAAGGACGCCCCGCCGTCGCGCGAGAGGAAGACGCTCGCTCCGGCTTGGGCGACCGTCATGTCGTTGGCCTCGAGCGGAGGGTAGAACAGCTGGCCGTAGACGGATGGGTCGCGGTTGCCGGTCGGGACCCAGGTCCACGTGTTCCCCTTGTCGCTGGAGCGTTCGAGTCCCATGCGGAAGAAGGAGTGATAGACGCGGTTCGCGTCGGTGGAGCTGGAGCCGCAATCGCCGCCGTCGCCGTCGGCGACGTGGTCCCAGACCGGGTTGGCGACGTAGCGGATGCTCCCGTTGTCCTGCGTCCCGCCGAGGAGCCATCGAGACGAGCCGACGTCCTGGGCGAGGTACTCGATCTCGGTGATCGCGAGACCGTCGTTGAGGTCGCCCCATGTGGTGCCGCGGTCCCGTGACCGGAAGATGCCGCCGTCGCATCCGGCGTAGATCACCTGGCCGTTGACGGGGTCGTACGTGAGGCAGTGCTGGTCGGGGTGGATGCTGTCGCCGTTCGTCTTGCTCGACAGGTTCGTCCACACCCAGGTGCGGCCCTGCCGATCGACGCGGAAGAGATTGATCTCGCCGACGTAGACGGAGGCGTCGGAGGTGGGGTCGCCCTGGACGTACCAGTCGTACCAGGACTGGCCGGTGCGCACCGCCGGGTCGGTCGCGATCGCCGTGAACGTGCCAGTGGCGGTCGCACGCCGCCACAGGCGGGGCGTCGGCTGGGTTCCCATGCCGAGCGGCATAGGAGGATCGGACGCTCCCCAGGCCCACGCGACACCACCGTTGGATGGTGCGTGGCTCACCGAGAGACGGGAGTAGTTCGCCGGATTCGGCACGCCGGTGAGGGCCACCGTGTTCCAGGTGCTTCCGCGATCGGTCGACCGGACCACGCCCGCCTGCGTCGACGCGAGCACCTCCGTGTCGCCGCCGTTCGGATGCACGGAGACGCTCCATGCGAGCGCAGGCTGTCGCTGTGTCCAGGTCGTCCCGCTGTCCGACGAGGTGTAGACGCCGATCGTCGTGGCCGCGTAGAGAGTGGCGTGGTCCGATGGGTCGACGACGAGCGCGTGGAAGCCGGCGCCGATGAACGGAGCGCCGGCCGCGAGCGTCCAGGTCGTCCCGCCGTCGGTCGAGCGGAAGACTCCCTGTCCCAGCCCTGCGTAGAAGTCGCCCTCGCCACTGCCGAGATAGGCGGTCGTGGGCGAAACGGGATCGAAGGCGAGCGCTCCGACGGTGAGGGTGGTGAGGGCGTCTCCGCGAGGAATCCATGTGGCGCCGCTGTCACGGGTCTCCCACACGCCACCGCCGGCTGCGCCGGCGAGCAGATGCGCGGAGTCGGACGGGTCGACCGCGATGGAAGAGACCCGACCGGAGACATCCACGCGGGATCCCGCGCCGGAACCGTACGTCTGGCCGTTCCGCATGAAGGTCGGACCCAGGGGTCGCCAGGACGCCGCCGACGGCGCCCGGCCCCGGTCGAGGCCCAGGTCCGTCGCTTCGAGCGCCTCGGCGTACTCGATGGCACGGCCGGAGCGCGTCCGCATCGGGTCATCATCCAGTGCACGCACGGCCTCCGTGAGCGTCTCGGGCCGTTCGGCGTCGGGTTCGAGGAGGCCGCGCTCCTGTTCGAACAGGACGAGGCGTTCCCACGCCTTGCCGTTCGGCGGTCGCGTCAGCGGCGGTCGCGCTGTCTCATCCCCCGCACCCCTCCCGGCACCCCCTGTCGGCGTACCTGCGTCTTCGAACTCCTGGTCGACGTCGATCGGTGTTCGCATGTGCGGACCCCCATTCGCAAACGGTTCGGTCAGACCTTCTCAGGGTCGTGCTGGTCCTCGTCCGAGTCCGACGTCGGCACGTCGCGACGTTCGGCCTCGCGCGGGTGGGCGGTCTGCGAGCCGTCCTCCTCGTCGCCGAGGCCGCGAGCCCGATTGAACTCCTCGAGTCGTTCGGCCGCCCGCCCGCCCGACGATTCCGGTTCGCCTGGTGCGGGGGCGGGATGATCCTTCGATGTGCGCGTCATGGCGACACCCCCATCGGCCCTGCATCAGTGCGGGCCACATCCCCCTAGTGAACGCGCACAGGATACTCCTGTCGGCCGCCCCCCACCAGTGTTCGGGCATGCCCAAGCGCTCGGAGCGAGCCGCTCCTCCCGTTCCACCGAAAGCGGAGGAGCTTCCGATCACTGCGGTCGCAGACGGGCGACCTCCTTCGCGGGCCCTATCGCAAGCCGATGTTCACGAAGTAGGTCTGCCCATCGTCGAGACGAACGCCGACGCGATAGTAGTTGCCGCCCGACGGTGTCTTCCAGTTGTAGCCGTATTGGGACCCCTCGGCTCGATAGGTGCTGCCACTGTCGGCGGCCACCGCGTAGGTTGACTCGTCGACCGGCAGGCTCATCGATGCGCCCTTCGCCGGGGTGAGCCACACCGGGGCGGCATTGGCCTGCACCAGCGTCCCGCCGGCGTTCTTGAGCTGGAGCTTGACCGGGATCGTGCTCCCGCCCTTGAAGACGCTCGTCGACGTGCCGACCTGGTGCGCGGTGTCGTTGATCGGCTGCAGGAATCCGTCGAACCGGTAGATCACCCGGTAGGTCCCCGTCGTCGTTGCCGTGTTCCCCGCCGTGTCCGTGGCCCTCGCCGTGTACGAGAAGGTACCGACGCCGTTGGGGGTTCCTCCGGAGATCGTGACCACGCACGATCCGGCAAGGCCGGAGAAGCCATCACCGGCCGTGCAGCTTGCCGCGGGTACGGCACCGAGCGTGTAGGTGCCGCCGGCGAGGTTGACCGCGGTGATGGTGGGCGCCTCGGTGTCGATGTTGATCCCGGATACGGCCGTGACCGCCGTGTTGCCCGCTTTGTCGGTCGCTGTGCCGCCGGCCGAATTCGCGCCGTTGGAGGTGAGGATCACGTCATCGGGGCAGGTGGCCACACCCGATCGGTCATCGCCGCAGGTGAAGTGAACCGTGACCGCCCCGACGTACCAACCGTTGGCACCCTGGGTGCCGCTCACCACCCCGCCGCTGATGGTCGGTGCGGTCTTGTCGAGCTTGACGGTCACCGTGTCGGTTCCGACGTTGCCTGCGGTATCCGTGGCCGATCCGATCAGGAGCTGTCCGTCGGTCGCGGTGGAGACGGTCACGGGCCCAGTCACGTCGGCCACCCCGGATCCGGCATCGTCGTCCTTGGCTCCGAAGGTCACCGTGACGTCGCTCGTGTTCCAGTCGTTCGCGTTGGGGACGGGTGACAGCGTGTGGGTGACCATCGGGGCGATGTTGTCCCACTTGAGGGCGACGGCGTTCGAGGCCTCGGTGTTGCCTGCGATATCGACTGCCCAGTAGAGCACGGTGCCGGTACCGCTGCCGTCGAGCGGGACGCTGACCGTCTTCGCTGCACCTGCTGCCACCTGCTCCGCGCCGCCGTCGATCCTGTAGTGGATCTCCTTGACCCCCGACAGACCCGCCTGGTCGGTGGCCGTCAGCACGACATTCGCGCTCGCGCCGGTGCACCATCCGTTGGTCTTGGTGCACTGGTTGTTAGCCGTGGTGCTCGGGGCGGATCCGTCGATGTTGATGCCGCCCACCGTCTTGCCGACGCTGAGGTTGCCGGCCTTGTCGCCGGCCGGGTCGCTGGTGACGGCCTGGCCCGCGCCGTCGCCGGAGATCACCTCGCTGGTCGGGCAGGATGCCACCCCTGACAGTGCATCCGTGCACGTGAAGTCCAGCACCACCTGGTCGCGGTACCAGCCGGCGGCATTCGGCGTCGTCGTCGGACCGCCTTCGATGTGCGGTGCGGTGCGGTCGATGTCGATTCCGCTCACCGATGCCGTCGTCTTGTTCCCGGCCCTGTCGAAGATGCCGGCTGAGGCACCCAGGTCGGTGCCCTCGCCGCTGATCGTGTCGTCGGCCGGTTGCGTCGCCGGGTCGATGCCCGAGAGCGCGTCGTACCCCGTCCATTCGATGGTGACGTCACCGTTGTACCAGCCGGCGCCGTTGGCATCGCTGGTCGCGTTGCCGACGAGCGTCGGTGCGGTCTTGTCGATGTTGATGTGGTCGACGGTGGTCGAATTCACGTTGCCGGCCACGTCCTGCGTGTCGCCCTGGACCTGCTGGTCCGCGCCCTCGGTGCTGACCGTTCCATCCGGACCGCAACCGGCGACCCCTGACTCGGCGTCGGTGCAGGTGAAGGTCACGTCGACGTCGGTGTTGTTCCAGCCGAAGCCGTTCGCCGCCGGTGACCCGACGCCCACGATGGATGGCGCGACATCGTCGACGTTCACGATCGTGGTCCGCTTCGCCTCCGCGTTGCCGGCGAGGTCGACGCTCCAGTAGGTGATGGAGTGACTCCCGGTGGCGAGCTCCGCGGTGAACGGCACGCCGTACGTCTGCGCCTCGCCACCGTCGATCTCGTAGTAGGTCGCCGCAATACCGGACTCCGCGTCATCAGCGTCGAACGCGACCGGGATGCCGCTCATGACGAACCAGCCGCTCGCCGGCGAGATCGGGTTGATCACCGTCGTCACCGGCGGGACGTCGTCGATCTTGAGCGTGATGCTGTTGACGGTCGCGTCTTCGCTGTTGCCGGCGACATCCGTGCTCCAGAACGCGATGGTGTGCGTGCCCTTCTGGGTGAATGAGAAGGAGCCGGCGTAGGGCTGGGCCGCGGCCCCATCGATGCGGTAGTACGTCGCCGCCACGCCGGAGAGTGCGTCGTGTCCGGTCAGCGCGACCTGGACTGCATCGGCATACCAGCCGCTCGGGAGCGGGTCGGGAACCGTCGCGGTGGTGGTCGGTGCGGTGCGGTCGATCTGGATGCCGTCCACCGTCGAGCTCGCCGTGTTCCCGGCGACATCCGTGCACGTGGCCGACGACGCCAGGTTGCCGCCCTCCCCCGTGACCGTGTCATCCGCCGGCCCCCCTGCAACCCCGGACAGCGCATCCGTGCATGACCAGAGCACCGTCACATCGTCGTTGTGCCAACCAGGTGAGAACACCGCAGCGAGGACCGGCGCCGTCGTGTCGACGTTGATCCCCGACACCCCGGCACTCGCGCTGTTCCCAGCCCCATCCATCGCGCTGCCAGTCACCGACTGGTTCGCACCCTCGCCCACGATCTGGGAAGGCGACGCGGAGGCGAGACCCGAGAGCGCATCGTTGGCGGAGAAGCTCACCGTCACCGCATCCCGATACCAACCGGCACCGTTGGGCGCCCGATCAGCGGATGCCGAGACCGTCGGCGCGGTCTTGTCGATGCTCACCACGGCCGTGTCCGACGCGGAGTTCCCGGCGTTGTCGGTCGCGGTGCCCGTCACCTGCTGAGCGAGACCCTCAGACGACTGCGTCACGGGAGCCGTGCACGACGCAACACCAGAACCGGCGTCAGCACACGCGAACGTGACCGTCACGTCCTGGTTCGACCACGCACCCTCCGAGTACGTCAGCGGCGTGAACGAGTGACCGATCGTCGGCGCCGTCGTGTCGATCTTCACGTGGGCCGTCTGCGCGGCCTCGACGTTGCCCGCTCGATCGGTGCTGAAGAACGAGATCGAGTGATCGCCCTCGCTCGACAGCGTCACGCTCGTCCCGCTCTGCACTGCTCCGCCATCGATCGCATACGACGTCGACCCGACGCCCGAGAGATTGTCGGACGGCGACAGCACCAACGTCACACTGCCGTTCGTCCAACCGTTCGACGACCCGCTCATTCCCGTCACCGGAGGCGTCCGGTCGACACGCACCGGCGCACTCGACGCCGTCCTCGTGTTCCCGGCCTTATCCGCGATCGACGCGGTTGCGGTCAGCGCGCTGCCCTCACCGGTGATCAGGGCATTCGCGGGCTGCGTCGACGGGTTGATCCCGGACAGTGCGTCGACCCCGGACCATCCGATCGCGACATCGCCCTTGTACCAGCCGTTGCCGTTGGGCGAGGTGGTCGGTGTGCCAGTGAGGGTCGGCGCGGTCTTGTCGATGCTGATGCCGGTGACACCGGCGCTCGCAGAGTTGTCCGCGTTGTCCACCGCGGTTCCGGACACCGACTGGTTCGCTCCCTCGGTCGAGAGCACCACCGTGCCGCCACCCGTGCAGGACTTGATCCCGGAGAGCGCATCCGCGCACGTGAGCGAGACCGTGACATCCGAGTTGTTCCAGCCCGCGGCGTTGGCGGCCGGAGCAGCGCTTCCGGTGATGGTCGGGTTCATCTTGTCGAGCTTGACGACCACCGCGCCGGTGCCGCTGTTGCCCAGCCGGTCGCTTGCCGTGGCGTTCTTCGTGACGCCCGCCGTGTTCGAGCTCACGCTGTCCGTGGCGGGGGTGGGGCCGGTGCCGATCCCCGAACCGGCATCCGTCGCCGACCAGGTGATACCGACGTTGGCCTTGTTCCACCCGGCGGCGTTGGCCGCAGGTGCAAGGGACGCGGTCAGTACCGGCCCCGTGTTGTCGAGGGTGAACGATGCCTGCAACGAATTGGTTTGGCCCGTGCATTTCCCCTGCGCGTTCACGTTGGGCGAGGCGAACACGGTCACGCCCTGGGCACCGTCGCCCGCACCGGCCGTCGTCGTGAACGTCCAGTTCGTCTTGGCCCCGGCAGATTGGTCGTGCGCGGTGAAGGCGCCGGCGACATCCACGCATCGGGTGTCACTGCTCGTGATGGCCGTGAGCGTCAGCGCACCGCCCTGCTTCGCGTACAGCGTGCCGCCCGACGAGACGGTGCCGGCACCCCCGGTGAACGTCGCGGTCGTGACGGTCGAAGCGAAGGCCGGCATGCCACTGAGCATGGCCGCGACCACCGCCCCCGATGCGATCACGGCGAGCCAGCCGCGGGTGCGGCCCTCCCGAATACGAACTCGTCTCGTCGAAATGCCGCTGGAAGCGCGCATGAGAACCTCCGGGAATAGTGGCGCTCGGGTACGCCACCAAGGCCCAAAGTCTGTTGTGCGGAAATGACCGGGTCAATCCCCCGTTCATGGGGTGTTGGACGAAATCTCGGCCCGACGCGTTCGCTCGATCCGCTCAGTCGCGGGCGAAGGCACCCGCTGCTTCCTGGGCGAGGTCGACGAACGGCTCGCCGCTCAGGTCGATCATCACGCGCGAGATGGTGCTGGTCGACCAGCAGACTTTCAGCTTCTGCAGACTATTGTGCAGTGACTGCACCTAGTTGCTTTATGAACTGAAGGGAACTTCGATGACCAACCCCCCGGCACCACCGGTGCTGCGAGCCGTCGACCTGACGCGGAGCTACGGCAAGGGCCAAGCGCGATTCGACGCGCTCCGCGGCGTCTCGCTCGAGATCCGCCGCGGCGAGTCGCTCGCGATCGTCGGCAAGAGCGGCTCCGGCAAGTCGACGCTCATGCACCTGCTCGCACTGCTCGACCGACCCGACTCCGGTCGGGTCGAGATCGACGGCCAAGACGTCGGCGCTGCTTCCGCGCCCGCGGTGAACCGCCTGCGCAACGAGCGGTTCGGATTCGTGTTCCAGCAGTTCTTCCTCACCGCCGGCCAGACCGTGCTCGAGAACGTGAGCCTGCCGCTCGTCGTGGCGGGGGTCGCGCCGCGCGAACGGCGACGTCGCGCGCTCGCGACGCTCGACGCACTCGGGCTCGCCGACAAGGCCGGCAACAAGGCCAACGACCTGTCCGGCGGCCAGAAGCAGCGCGTCGTGATCGCCCGCGCCCTCGTCAACGAGCCGGACCTGATCTTCGCCGACGAACCGACCGGCAACCTCGACACCGCCACCGGACACCAGGTGGAGGACCTGCTCTTCGGCCTCCAGCGCGAGCGCGGCATCACCCTCGTGGTCGTGACGCACGACGAGGAACTCGCCGCACGCTGCGATCGCCGCATCACGATCGCCGACGGCCTGATCGTCGGTGAATCGGATGCCGCGGCGTCCGTCATCTCGGAAGGAGCGGGTCGATGAGGGCCACCGACGTGATCACGAGCGCCACGCGGAACGCCTTCCGCTCGAAGCTGCGCACCACGCTCACCGTGCTGTCGCTGTTCGTCGGCGCCTTCACCTTGACGCTCACCACCGCACTCGGCGCGGGGGTCAGCGACTACGTCACGAAGCAGGTCGCCTCCCTCTCGACCGGGGACGTGCTGCTCGTGACCCCCGCGACCACGACCGACACCACCGAAGGTCCGACGGAGTACGACCCCGACGGGCGCCAGCAGTCCTCCCAGGCGAACCCGCTCGGCGGGGGCACGCTCATGAACGACGACGACCTCGACTCGATCGCCGCGATCGACGGCGTCGACCGGGTGGAACCCATCCGCTCCATCTCCGTGGACTGGGTCGCGTCATCCGACACGTCCATCGACACCAGGTACGAGCTCAGCGTGAACCCCACCTCGTCGATCGGTCGCAGCGATCTCGTCGCGGGAGCGCAGCTCGACCAGGAGGCCGAGGACGCGCAGGTCATCCTGCCCGAGGACTACGTCGACGCCCTCGGATACGAGGACGCCGGCGATGCGATCGGCCGCACCATCGAGCTCGGCTACTCGGGCGCGGACCGCAGTGAGCGGACCACCGAGGCCACCGTGGTCGGCGTCGCCCGCACGAGCCTGCTGGCCTCGGGCGCGGGCGCCAACCAGGCGCTCACGACCGAGATCGCCGACGCGCAGGCCGTGCCCGGGCAGCCCGACGCCTACGCCGTCGCGGTCGCCTACCTCACCGGGTCAGGCGGCGACGGCACCGTCACCGACGACGACGTGGCCGGCGTGAAGGTCGCGCTCGCCGACGCCGACCTCGCCGGACAGACGGTCGAGGACCAGCTGGGCGTCGTGCAGACCATCATCAACGGCATCATCGGCGTGCTCAGCGCGTTCGCGATCGTCGCCCTCATCGCCGCCTCCTTCGGCATCATCAACACGCTGCTGATGAGCGTGCAGGAGCGCACCCGAGAGATCGGGCTGATGAAGGCGATGGGCATGTCGAACGGACGGGTCTTCGGCCTGTTCAGCCTCGAAGCCGTCGTCATCGGATTCCTCGGCAGTGCGCTCGGCGCCCTGGCGGCCATCGGGGTCGGCAGTGCGATCTCCTCGGTCGCCGCGGCGGGACCCTTGGCCGCCCTGCCGGGACTGACTCTCCTGCTGTTCGACCCGCTGAGCGTGGCCCTCGTGATCGCGGCGATCATGCTCATCGCCTTCCTCTCGGGTGTGCTGCCGGCCCGCCGGGCAGCCCGACAGCACCCGATCGAGTCGCTACGGTACGAGTAGCGGAAGGAGCGCAGATCATGTCGACCGCACCGGGTGCAGGGCCGCGTCGTCGCGGTGCCGCCGAGACGACCGCCGCCATCGAACGCGCCGCCGTCGAGCTCGTGCTCGAGCACGGCTACGACCTGGTCACGGTCGACATGATCTGCGAGGCGGCCGGCGTCTCCCAGCGCACCTTCTTCAACCACTTCAAGACGAAGGATGCGGCGCTGCTCGGCGTGGACCTCCCCACCATCGACGAGCGCGCGGCGCGCGCGTTCATCGTGTCCGACGGGCCGCTCCTCGCCGAGGCCGTCGGCCTCATCCGAGTCGACCCGTCGAAGTTGCCCGGCGACCACGCCGTCATGGCCGAGCGATTCCGGGCCATCTCGACCCATCCGGCCCTGCTCGCCCGGCAGATGGAACGGCTGGCCGCGATCGAGGGCGAGCTCCGCGAGATCATCGCCCTCCGCCTCCGCCAGCAGTCGGGCAGGGACGGCACGGATGCCGCATCCGACGCCGAGCTCGATGCGCAGGCCGAGCTCATCACGCACATGCTTGCGGGAGTCATGCGCTACGTCGGCGTGGAGTGGGCGCGACGGATGCGTGACGGCGCAGCGCCGCAACCGCCCGACGGGCCGGAGTTCCGCGCCACCCTCGCGGCGGCGCTGCGCCGGCTCGGCTGAACGAACGGCTGGGGCGCTACGGCTCCACACCGGGCGGGATGTCCCGCGTGCTTCAGACCAGCCCGAGTGCGTGCGCGTCGCGTTCGGTGTGGCGCATCCGCTCGGTCGCCGACTCGCCGAGCCGTTCGAAGCACGAGGCGATCACCGCTTCGACGAGGGCCATCGCCGGCGTCATCGCGTCGAACGGCGACGACGAGTCCGTCGCGCTCGGGAGCACCACCGTCGCCACGGAGGCGATCGGTGACATCCAGGTGTCGGTGAAGAGCACCACCCGCGTCCGTTTCGCGGCGGCGAACTCGGCCAGCGCCCGAGTCGGCTCCTCATACCGGCGGAAATCGAAGAGCACGAGCACATCGCGGCGGGTCAGGGTGCCCATCTCGGCCGCCCGGCTGGTGGTCTCGTCGGGAAGCATCGCGGCGCCGGAGCGCATCGAGCGGAGGTGCAGCTCGAGGAACCGCGCGAGGAGCTGGCTGTAGCGGCCACCGGCGAGCCGGATCTGCGCCCGCGGATCCGCGAGCGCCTCAGCGCACGCCTGGATGTCGTGGGGCGGCACCGTGGCGAACGTGCGCTCCACGGACGACACGGCGATGGCTGCGGGATCCGCCGGCTCCGCCGGCGAGGGGTGCTCGACCGCGCGGTCGTAGATCGTGAGCGGTGAGGCCGAACGCTGGTCGAGGTCGTCCCTGAGCGCCTGCTGGAACTCGGGGAATCCCCGGTAGCCGAGCCTCGTCGCGAATCGCACCACCGTTGGCCCGCTCACGCCGGCCCGGGAGGCCAGCCGCGCCACCGTCTCGAACCCGGCGGACGGGTAGCCGTTGAGCAGCGCCCGCCCGACCTTCCGCTCCGCGGGCGAGAGCTCGCCCATGCGCGAACGGATCGCCTCGGCCACGGACGTGACCGGTGCCGGTTCACTCGCCATCGTCGGCTCCCCTCACGAGATCACGTCACAGCGTAGTGGTGGGCGGTGCGCGAGGTCGGCGATGAGCGCGGCGAGGAGCGCGACCCGCTCGGGCACGCTGTCGAGATCGAGCCATTCCGTCGCGGCGTGGTCGTCGCCGCCGATCGGCCCGAGTCCGTCGAGGGTCGCCACGCCCGCGGCGGCCACGAAGTTGGCATCCGATGCGCCGCCGGTCG
>NZ_WJSP02000240.1 GCF_009720255.1 Agromyces humi
GCCCGCCGCGTGGCCCGTGCGGTGCCCGGCCTCACCGTCGTGATCGACCACCTCGCCAAGCCGCCCGTCGGCACCGACGCCGTCGACGCCTGGCGTGCGGAGCTCCGGGGGGTCGCGGCGCTGCCCAACACGATGGTGAAGTTCTCGGGCCTGCACCTGCCGGGCGTGCCGTTCGAGGTGGAGACCATCGGCGCCCTGCTCGACGTGGCGCTGGAGCTGTTCGGCGCCGACCGGATCATGTACGGCGGCGACTGGCCGATGTCGGTGCCGCACGGGGGGTACGCGCCGACGTGGCGGGTCATGCGCGAGAGCCTCGAGCGACTGTCACCGAGCGACCGGGATGCCGTGCTCGGCGGCAACGCCGAGCGGTGCTATCTCGACACAGACATCCGATCGCTAGCTCCTCGAAACGCCGATGTCACGTCCTCAGCGAAGAGAAGCGCGGGAAACATCCGATGAGTAGTACACTCGACCCGTCCATCTCATGGAAGAGAGGCACCAGGTGCTGAGCGGCATCCATCCGATCCTCGTCGGCGACCTGCTCGCCGCGCTCGATCGACTCGGGCACGGCGAGGAACTCGTCGTCGCCGACGCCAACTTCCCCGCCCATGGCGTGGGCGCACCGGTCGTGGAGACGCCCGGGCTCTCGTCGCCCGCCGTCGTCGAGGCGATCCGCACCGTCTTCCCCCTCGACGAGTACGAGGCCGAATCGGTGCTGCTCATGCGATCGGAGGACGCCGTTCGTCCGCCCGTGCAGGAGGCGCTGGTGGCCGCGGCATCCGCGCCCGTCGACCGCGTCGGCGAGTTGGAGCGGTTCGCGTTCTACGAGCGCGCACGCGGCGCGCGCCTGGTCGTCCGCACGGGGGAGCAGCGGCCCTACGGCAACCTGGTGCTCCGCAAGGGCGTCGTGGGCGAGTACCGACCGGCCGGAGCCGCACGATGAGCGCCGAGGCATCCGGCACCCCGCCGCTCCTCGAGGTCGAGGGCGTGAGCAAGGGGTTCCCCGGCGTGCAGGCGCTCGACGACGTGCGGCTCGACCTGCGCCACGGCGAGGTGCTCGCGCTCGTCGGCGAGAACGGCGCCGGCAAGTCGACCCTGATGAAGCTGCTCGCGGGCATCTACACCCCCGACGCCGGCGTGTTCCGCATGAATGGGCGCGACCTCCTGCTCGACGGGCCGCGGCACGCGCAGGAGCAGGGCATCAGCATCATCCACCAGGAGTTCAACCTCATGCCCGACCTGACGGTCGCGCAGAACATCTTCATCGGCCGTGAGGAGCGCG
This sequence comes from Agromyces humi, assembly GCF_009720255.1. Lineage (GTDB taxonomy): Bacteria > Actinomycetota > Actinomycetes > Actinomycetales > Microbacteriaceae > Agromyces > Agromyces humi. The sequence goes on from NZ_WJSP02000240.1 coordinate 1,283, forward strand.
GCGCCGGCATCTTCCTCGACGATCGCGCACTGAATCGCCGGGCGCAGGACCTGTTCGACCGACTCGGCCTCGCGCTCGACCCGGCCGAGCCCGTCGAGCGGCTCACGGTCGCCCGCCAGCAGATGGTCGAGATCGCCAAGGCGCTGTCGTTCGACGCGAAGGTGCTCATCATGGACGAGCCGACCGCCGCGCTCAACGACGCCGAGGTCGACGTGCTGTTCGAGCTCATCCGGCGGTTCCGGTCGCCCGAGACCGGGGTGATCTACATCTCCCACCGCATGGAGGAGCTGGCGCGCATCTCCGACCGCATCACCGTGCTGCGGGACGGGCGCTACATCGACACGCTGGTCACCGCTGAGACCGACCAGCGCACCGTCATCTCGCTCATGGTCGGCCGGCAGCTCGCCGGCGATGACCGCCCCACCGGCTCCGCCCCCGCGGGCGAGCCGGTGCTCTCGGTGCGCGGCCTCTCGACGAAGCGTCTCCTGCGCGACGTCAGCTTCGACGTGCACGCCGGTGAGATCCTCGGCTTCGCCGGGCTCATGGGCGCCGGGCGCACGGAGGTGGCCCGCGCGATCGTGGGCGCCGACCGTCGTGACTCCGGCGTGATCTCGGTCCGTGGCCGTGAGGTGCAGATCCAGAGCCCGGCGGATGCCGCGCGCCTGGGCATCGGCTACCTCTCCGAGGACCGCAAGCAGCTCGGCGTGCTCCTCGAGCGCAGCGTCCGCGAGAACATCGTGCTCGCGTCGCTGAAGGACTACCTCGGCGCACTCGGCTTCGTGCGCGACCGACGCATCGAGACGACCGGCAGGGAGTACGTGCAGAAGCTCCGCATCAAGACGCCGTCGACCGCACAGCTCGTGCGCAACCTCTCGGGCGGGAACCAGCAGAAGGTCGTGATCGCCAAGTGGCTCGCGAAGGACTGCGATGTGCTCATCTTCGACGAGCCGACGCGCGGGATCGACGTCGGGGCCAAGGAGGAGATCTACGGGCTGCTCCGCGATCTCGCCGGCCAGGGCAAGGCGATCGTGATGATCTCGTCGGAGCTGCCCGAGGTGCTCCGCCTGGCGGACCGCATCGCCGTCATGGCCGAGGGCCGGCTCACCGCCGTGCTCGACAACGCCGCCGCCACCCAGGAGAACGTCATGGACTACGCCACCCGCTTCAGTGCCGAAGGGACGATCACTCGATGAGCCCCACCACCACCCCCCAGCGGTCGGACACCCCGTCGACCTCCGCCTATGCCGCGGTCGACGCGGGAACCCCGCGCTTCGCCCGGCTGCGCGGGTCGCTGCAGCAGCTCCTCGCCGCAGCGAGCCTGATCGTGATCGTCGTGTTCTTCTCGTTCGCGAGCTCGCATTTCTTCACGGCGAACAACCTCATCTCGATCCTGACCGCGGCCACCGTGACCGGCATCCTCGCGCTCGGCACGACCTTCGTCATCATCACGGGTGGCATCGACCTGTCGATCGGCACCGTCATGGTGCTCTGCGGCGTGATGGCGGGCGTCTTCCTCACCTACTGGGGCTGGCCGCTCTGGGCGGGGGTCGCCGCGACGATCGTCTTCGGGGGCCTCATCGGGCTGATCAACGGCGTCAACGTGTCGGTGCTCGGCATCCCGCCGTTCATCGCGACCCTCGGCATGATGCTCATCGCCGCGGGCCTGTCGCTGGTGATCTCGGGCACCAAGCCGATCTACTTCAACGAGACCCCCGAGTTCCAGTCGATCATGAACCTGTCGATCATCCCGGGCATGCGGTTCCCGCTGGGCGTGCTGATCTTCATCGTCATGATCGTCATCGCCGCGGTGCTGCTCTCGAAGACGATCGTCGGCCGGTACACCTTCTCGATCGGCTCGAACGAGGCCGCGACCGCGCTCTCCGGCGTCAACGTGCGCCGCTGGAAGATCATCATCTACACGATGGCCGGCCTCTTCGTCGGGCTCGCGGGCGTGCTCTCCGCGTCGCGCCTGTCGTCGGCCCAGCCGACCGGCGGCATGGGCCTCGAGCTCGAGGCGATCGCGGCGGTCGTCATCGGCGGCACGTCCCTGCAGGGCGGCAAGGGCTCGATCGTCGGCACCGTGATCGGCGCGCTCATCATGGCCGTGCTGACCAACGGCCTGCGCATCATCTCGGTGCCGCAGGAATGGCAGTCGGTCGCGGTCGGCGTCGTCATCCTCGTCGCCGTCTACCTCGACATGCTCCGCCGCAGACGGGCCGGCTGAACCTCCCTGACCCGGGCGACCGCCTCATGGCCGCCTGCTCGACCGCACCACCCTGCATCACCTACCCACGGCAACACAGACACAAAGGAGTGACCATGTTCAGAAAGCGTTCGATCGGGGTCGTCGGCCTCGCGGCCGCCGCGCTCGTGCTCGCGGGCTGCGCCAGCGATGGCGGCGGCGGATCGGCCGACGCCGGCGGAGGCGACACTCCCTATGTCGCACTCGTCTCGAAGGGGTTCCAGCACCAGTTCTGGCAGGCCGTGAAGTCGGGCGCCGAGCAGGCGGCAGAGGAGTACGGCGTCGAGCTCACGTTCGAGGGGCCCGACACGGAGGCCGACGTCGACCAGCAGATCCAGATGCTGCAGACGGCGCTCGACAAGAGCCCGGCGGCGGTCGGCTTCGCGGCGCTCGACAGCCAGGCAGCCGGCCCGCTGCTGCAGCAGGCCAAGGACGCCGGCATCCCCGTGATCGCGTTCGACTCCGGGGTCGACAGCGACATCCCGCTCACCACCGCGGCGACCGACAACCTCGCGGCGGCCGCCGAGGCCGCCAAGCACCTCGCCGAGGCCGTGGGGCACGAGGGCAAGGTCGCCCTCGTCGTGCACGACCAGACGTCGGTGACCGGCCAGCAGCGCCGAGACGGGTTCGTCGACTACATGGAGGAGAACGAGCCGAACATCGAGATCGTCGACATCCAGTACGGCGGCGGCGACCAGGCCAAGTCGGCGGACCTGGCCAAGGCGATCATCGCGGCCAACCCCGACCTGAAGGGCATCTACGGCTCGAACGAGGGCTCGGCGATCGGCGTGGTGCAGGCCGTGAAGGAGCTCGGGATCGACCCGACGCAGCTCGCGGTCGTCGGATTCGACTCGGGCAAGGCGCAGATGGATGCCATCCGCGACGGCCTCATGCTCGGGGCCATCACGCAGAACCCCGTCGGCATCGGCTACGAGACGGTGAAGGCCGCCGTCGAGGCGATCGACGGCAAGGACCTGCCGAAGACGATCGACACCGGCTACTACTGGTACGACGCGTCGAACATCGACGACGAGAAGATCCAGGCCGTGCTCTACGAGTAGGCCACGGATTTCACGAGGGGGTGACGGCCGCGGCCGTCGCCCCCTCCTCGTGCACGAGCGTCGCGCGTCGACGGCTCACGCGCCGGGGATGCTCAGAGGGCGGACCGCAGCCACTGCTCGACGCCCGACACGTGCACCACGGTGAGGGCGGAGGCCAGGTCGGCGTCGCCGGCCGCGATCGCGTCGAGGATGGCGTGGTGCTCCTGCAGGGTGCGGTCGACCGCGTTCTCCTGCGTGATGCCGCGCCAGATGCGCGCCCGCACCGTGTGGCTCGACAGCGAGTCGATGAGGCTCGCGAGGTAGGTGTTGCCGGTCGCCTCGGCGATGCCGCGGTGGAACTCCAGGTCGTGCTCGACGAGGCCCTCGACGTCGGCGGCGTGATCCACGCTGTCGACGACCGCGCGCAGGCCGGTGAGCGCGTCGTCGTCGGCGTTCCGGGCCGCGAGCGCGGCAGCGGCGGGTTCGAGGATGCGCCGCACCGCGAAGATCTCGAGCACCGACTGGTCGTCGTGGAGGTCGACCACGAACGACATCGCCTCGAGGAGCAGCCGGGGCTCGAGGCTCGTGACGTAGGTGCCGTCCCCGCGCCGCACGTCGAGCACCCGGATCACCTCGAGGGCCTTGACGGCCTCGCGGAGGGACGACCGGGAGAGCCCCAGGCGCTCGCTGAGCTCCTTCTCGGGCGGCAGCCGATCGCCCGGGGCGAGCTCGCCCGCGAGGATCATCTCCTTGATGCGCAGGATCGCTTCGTCGGTGACGGCCATGCTCCGCATCGTAGCGCCACCGGCGGCAGACATCCGATCTCTACGCGGCGCGCCAGAGGTGCATGGAAGCGTAGCTGCGCCACGGCGCCCACTGCACGCCCTCGGCGGCGAGCCGGGCGGGGTCGCCGGGCAGGCCGAGCGCGACGGCCCCGTTGCGCAGGGCGAGGTCGCCGGTGAGCAGGACGTCGGGCGCGCGGGTGACGCGCATCGCCACGTAGCCGGCGGTCCACGGTCCGATGCCGGGCACGGCGAGCAGGTCGCGGTCGAGTTCCGGCATCCGAGCTGGCACGTCGACGAGGTGTACCGACTGCTCGAGGTCAACGACACGGCGTACTGCGTGATGAGCGGCGCCGAACTCCCATGCATCCTCCGTGCCACC
>NZ_WJSP02000241.1 GCF_009720255.1 Agromyces humi
TCCCCGGCCGGCGCCCGATCGTGTGGGGCGCCCGAACGCTCGCCGCCGGCGGTCCCGCGGCCGCCGAGTGGAAGTACGTGCCGGTGCGCCGCACGGCGCTCTTCCTCGAGGAGAGCATCGAGCGCGGCCTGCAGTGGACGGTCTTCGAGCCGAACGACGAGCCGCTCTGGCAGGAGGTCCGCGAGTCCGTCGGCGCGTTCCTGCACGACCTCTTCAGGGCGGGCGCCTTCCACGGTCGCTCGGCCGCAGAGGCGTACTTCGTGCGCTGCGGTCGGGAGACGACGACCCAGGAGGACCTCGACGCCGGCGAGCTGATCGTGCTCATGGGATTCGCGCCGATCCGTCCCGCCGAGTTCGTCGTGCTGCGGATCCGGACGCGGACCCGACGGCCCGGCGAGTGAATCCGTCGACTCGCCCGGGAGGCTGATGCCGGCGGCTCAGGGCGCCGACGTCACCCGCAGCCACGCCGCCGTCTCCGCCGGCAGCAGGCCGTCGGGCAGGGGGCCGCTCGCGACGAGGACCTCGCCGGCGGGCAACGGCACGGACGCGGCCCCGAAGTTGATGACGACCTCCCACCCGCCGTCGCGGCGGAACCGCACGACGTCGTCGTGCTCCGTCGGCGACCAGGCGAGCCGCTCCGAGCCCTGGAGGTCCCGGCGCAGCTCGAGCGCTCGCCGGTAGAGCGCGAGCGTCGAGTCCGGGGCATCCTGCTGCGCCTCCACCGAGAGCTCAGCGAACCACGCCGGCTGGGGAAGGTGCGAACCGTCGGAGCCGAACCCGAACGACGTGCCGTCACTCCGCCACGGGATCGGCACGCGGCATCCGTCACGGCCGACGTCGACCCCCGGGTTGCGGAAGTACGCCGGGTCCTGCCGCTCGATCGGAGGGATGTCGGCGACCTCGTGGAGGCCGAGCTCCTCACCCTGGTACAGGTAGGCGGACCCGGGCAGGCCCAGCATGAACAGCGTCGCGGCGCGGGCGCGTCGCAGGCCGCCATCGGCGTCGAGCACTGGGTGGACGCCTCCCGAGAGGAGCCAGGCGGCGCCGTGCTTCTCGCGGGGATCGACCGGCTCGGGGAGGCCGTAGCGCGTGGCATGACGCACGACGTCGTGGTTGGAGAGCACCCACGTCGTCGACGAGCCGGACTCCGAGGCGAGCGCCAGGTTCGCGTCGACGATCCGCCGGAAGGCTCCCGCGTCGAACGGCGCCTCGAGCAGGTCGAAGTTGAATGCCTGGCCGAGTCCCTCCCGGCTCGCGTAGCGCGGGCGTCGTGGGGTGTCCACCCATGCTTCCGCGACCGCCGTGCGCGGGGGCGAATAGCTGTCGAAGACCGCGCGCCACGCGGCGTAGATCTCGTGCACCTCGTCCCGGTCCCACAGCGGATGGCCCCCGTCGCGGGGAAGCGCATCGAGCGCGGCCTGGTCGGGAAGCTCATCGTCGAGGCGCTTCGCGAGTCCGTGCGCCACGTCGATGCGGAACCCGTCGACGCCCCGGTCCGACCAGAAGCGGAGGGTGGTCAGGAAGTCGTCGCGCACCTCGCGGTTGTCCCAGTTGAGGTCGGGCTGCTCGGTGGCGAAGTAGTGCAGGTACCACTGGCCGTCGCCGACGGGTTCCCAGGCGGGACCGCCGAAGGCACTGGTCCAGTCCGCGGGAGGGAGGGTCCGCCCCTCGCCGAGCCCGTCGCGGAAGATGTACCGGTTGCGAGCGGCGGAGCCCCTCGGCGATGCGAGTGCCTCGACGAACCAGGCATGCCGGTTCGACGTGTGGTTCGGCACGATGTCGACGATGATGCGGATGCCGGACGCGTGCAGCTCGGCGACGAGGTCGTCGAAGTCATCGAGGGTGCCGAGCCGCGGGTCGACGTCGCGGTAGTCGTCGACGTCGTATCCGCCGTCGGCGAGCGCCGACGGGTAGAACGGGCTGAGCCAGACGGCGTCGACGCCCAGGCGCCGCAGGTACGGCACGCGAGACCGGATGCCGCGGAGGTCGCCGATGCCGTCGGCGTTCGCATCCGCGAAGCTGCGCGGATACACCTGGTAGACGACCGCCTGCCGCCACCAGTCGGCGTCGTCGCGCGTCATCCCTTGACCGCGCCCTGCGTCACGCCCTCCATCACCCAACGCTGCGTGAACAGGTAGGCGATGATCGCCGGCGCCATCGCCATCAGGTAGGAGGCGAACGACACGTTGTAGTTGTTGCTGAACTGCGTCTGGAAGATCTGCTGCACCACCGGAAGGGTCTGCTGGCTCGAGTCCGCGATGATGAGTGACGGCATCATGAAGTCGTTCCACGAGGCGAGGAAGGCGAAGATGCCCACCGTGGCGCTCATGGGTGCCAGCAGCGGGAAGATCAGCCGCCAGAACGTCTGGCCCGTCGTGGCGCCGTCGATGCGCGCACTCTCCTCGAGCTCGAGCGGGATCGAGCGCAGGAACGCGGTGAACAGCAGGATGCTGAACGACAGCTGGAACATGATGTGCAGGATCGTGACGCCGACCGGGTTCGCGAGCCCCGTGAGGCCGGTCAGCTGGATCTGCGGCAGCGCGACGACGGGGAACGGCAGGAACATCGCGGCCAGCAGGTAGAAGAACGAGTACCGGAAGAACCGGTGCTCCCAGTTGCGGGCGATCGCGTAGGACGCGAGCGCGGCCAGCAGGATCGTGCCGATGACCGACGCCGCGGTGATGAGGATCGAGATGGTGAACGCCACCGGGAAGTTCGTGAGCTCCCATGCCGCCGCGTACCCCGAGAAGTCGATCGGCGCCGGCAGGGAGAACGCGTTGCCGTCCACCGCCTGCGACGTCGACTTCAGCGACATCGAGATCGTCACGTAGAGCGGCACGAGCACGGTGAGGGACGCGAGGACGAGCAGGATCGTGGTCGACCAGTTCGCCCGTTCCTGCCCGACCCGGCCCTTGCGACGACGCGCGACGTCGGTCGTCATGGCGCGCGTCGTGGGCTGCGCGTCGGCGACCGGGATGCGTGCTGCTGCCTGGGTCATGCGATGGCCGCCTTTCCGCGGGTGAGCCTGAGCTGGAGGATGGAGATGAGCACCGCGATGATGAAGAAGAGCGTGGCGTTCGCCATCTGGTAGGCGTAGTCGCCGCCGGTGAAGCCGGTGAAGATGGTCATCGCGATGCTGCGGGTCGCCGTTCCCGGACCGCCGTTCGTGAGGCCGACGATCACGTCGTACACGTTGAGGTAGTTCTTGAACCCGAGGATGACGTTGATCACGACGTAGCCCGCGACGAGCGGCAGCGTGACCGACCAGAGCCGCCGGAGCGGCTCGGCGCCGTCGATGTCGGCCGCCTCGTACACCTCGCCCGGGATGGAGAGCAGGCCGGCGATGTAGATGAGGAGCGTCGCGGGGACCGACTGCCAGGTGGCCACGACGACGATGGCGAGCCAGGCGAGGTCCGGGTTCGCGAGGAGCGACTCCGACAGCCACGGGATGCCGACCGCCGATCCGAACGCGGGCAGCGAGTTCGAGAACAGGAAGTTGAACACGTAGGCGATGACGATGCCCGAGATGACCATCGGGATCACGAAGACGGCGCGGAGTCCCGACTTCAGCCGCACGCGCGACGTGAGGCCGACGGCGAGGAGGAACGCGATGACGTTGACGAGCACCACCGTGACGATGGCGAAGCCGAAGGTGAAGAGGTAGCTCGAGAGGATCGCCGGGTCCGAGAACACGGCGACGTAGTTGGTGAGTCCGATGAACTCCCACTCGCCGAAGCCGATGAAGTTCGTGAAGCTGTAGAAGATGCCGAGGACCGCGGGCACGGTGATGGCGAGCGTGAACAGCACCACGGTCGGAACGAGGAACCAGTAGTAGATCGCCTCGACCCGGCGTCGTCCCCTGCGGCCCGACCGGCCTCCGGCGAGGTGGTCGACATGGCCGTGCTCGGCTTCGTCGACCATGGCGCCCGCGGATGCCGCGGCGGTCGTGATGGGTGTGGTCATGTCGACGTCCTCTCGATGTTCGGCCGGTCAGCCGCGCAGTGCGAGGCGGGCCCAGTCGGCGTCGAGCCGGGCGAGCGTCGCCTCGGCGTCCGAACCGGTCACGATGGCCTGCAGGTAGTTCTCGGTCGGGATGCTGAGCGGGATGAACTTCGAGGCGCCCTGGTAGAACCGGCCCTCGTCGTAGTACTCCTGCATGCCGAGGATCCGCTCGTCGGTGGCGGGCGCCGCCTCGGTCGTGGTGCCGAAGCCGAGGTACTCGGCGTTGTAGTCGTCCATCACGTCCTGCTGCATGAGGAACGTCACGAACTCCCGCGCGGCCTCCTGGTCGGAGCTCGCCTCGGGGACCCAGAGCGCGAGGTCGAGGTTCACCCGTACCTTGAGGTCGTCGGGGTCGTCCGTCACCGGGAGCGGGAACGTGCCGAGCTCGAGATCGGGATCCGTCTTCGCGATCTCGCCGAGCGCCCAGGGGCCCTGCATGAGCATCGCCGCCTCGCCCTTCGCGAACGCCGCGTTGCCGTCGCCGTAGCCGCGGCTCGCGGCATCGTCGTTCGAGTAGGCGGCGAGCTCCAGCATCCGATCGACCGGTTCGATCAGCGTCTTCTGGAAGGACACCTCGGAGTCGGGGCCGACCTCGGTGCCGAGCTCGTTCATCCGGTCGTAGAAGTCGGCCACGTCGATGGACCCGCCGACGGTGTAGTCGAACAGCCCCTGGGCCACCGTCCATGGCTCCTTGAAGGTGCTGTAGATCGGGGTGATCCCGGCCGCCTCGAGCGTCTCGCACGCGGCGATGAGCTCGTCCCAGGTGGTCGGCACCTCGATGCCGTGGTCCTCGAACATCTGCACGTTGTAGATGACGGACTCGGCGGCCACGGAGTATGGCAGCACGCTCGTGCGTCCCGGATACGAGGGCAACTGGTCGACGAGCTCCTGCACGTCGGGCCGGATCCGGTCGGCCTCGGGCATGTCGGACAGATCGGAGAGCGCCCCGCGCTCCTGGAAGCGCGCCATCTCCATGTTGTAGTTCAGGAGACCCACGTCGGGCGGGTTGCCGCGGAGGAACCCGGCCGAGAGATTCGAGGCGGTGTCCAGTGTGACGTGCACGTCGGTCTGCGAGGCGTTGAACTCGTCGACGAGCTCCCTGAAGTACGGGACCGCCTCGGGCTTCGACATGTGGAAGGTGATGTCGGCGGTGCCGTCGTCGCCCGAGCCGGCACAGCCCGCGAGCGCGAGGGACGCGCCGACCGCCCCGGCGAGGGCGAGGGCGACGCGACGGGCGAGCCGCGTCGGGACCGTGCGGGAAGCTTCGTGAGGCACGTCGTCGTCTCCTCCGGGGTCGGATCGCCCGTGCCGTGCAACGTCGTCAGCACTGACGAAAGTAAATTTAGGATGTAGATTTACTCGTTGGCGTAAATAATGCAACAGAGGATCGGCCGAGGTCAAGGGGGTCGTCGATGGATTCCGTGGGAGCGTCGTCGCCGCAGGTGCTGCGCAAGCTCAACGCGCGCCGCGTGCTCGAACATGCCTGGCGCGCCGGCGCATTCACCGCGTCGGACGTGATGGGCGCCACCGGCCTCACCCGCTCCACCGTCATCGGAGTGTGCGACGAGCTCGTGCGGCAGGGCTGGCTCGCCGAGCTCGGCGACGCCCGCGCCGTCGGCGATTACACGAAGGGGCGGCCGGCCCGCCGATACGCCCTGCAGGACCGCGCCG
>NZ_WJSP02000242.1 GCF_009720255.1 Agromyces humi
GACCTGCGGCCGCGGCATCCGCGGGGCTCACCCGGCGCGAGGTGGAGGTGCTGCGGCTCATCGCCGGCGGACGCACCAATCGGCAGATCGCGCAGGAGCTCTTCCTCAGCGAGCGCACCGTCGCGCGGCACGTGAGCAACATCCTCGGCAAGCTCGGGCTCGCCAACCGCGCCGGGGCCACGGCGTTCGCGTTCGAGCACGGGCTCACCGCGGCATCCTGACCCGGCGCCGCCCGGCACCGCAGCGTCCGGCCCGCGGAACTGGTCATTTCTGCCGACGCGGCGATGCCGCGGCATCCGTAGCGTCGCGCACATCAGCGACTCGGATGCTCAAGGAGGCCCTCATGTCCACCACCGCCATCGACACCGCCGTCATCGGCGCCGGAGCCGCCGGGCTCACGGTCGCCAAGTACCTCACCGACCACGGTGTCGACTTCGAGCTCTTCGACGAGCACGCCCGCGTGGGCGACGCGTGGCGCGAGCGCTACCGCTCGCTGCGCCTGTTCACGCCGCGCCCGTTCCTCAGCCTGCCCGGACTGCCCATCGAGATCGGCCGGTTCCGCTACCCGACGGGTGCGGAGCTCGCCGACTACCTCGAGCGGTACGCCATGCACTTCCGCCTGCCGGCGCGCATGGGCGTTCGGGTCGTGTCGCTGGATCGCGCCGCCGAGGCCCGGTTCCGGCTCCGACTGTCCGACGGCGACGACGTGCTCGCGACGAGGGTGATCGTCACCACCGGTGCGCACCGCCGGCCGGTCACGCCCGCGTTCGCGGCCAGCCTGGACCCGTCGATCCGGCAGCTGCACTCGCTGGACTACCGCGGTGCCGAGCAGCTCGCCGACGGTCCGGTGCTCGTCGTGGGGGCCGCGAACTCGGGCACGGATGTCGCGCTCGAGGCCGCCGCGGCCGGCCACGCCGTGACGCTCGCCGGTCGGCATCCGGGGCACGTGCCGATCGACATCGACCGCCCCCTCGGCAATCTCATTTCGGCCATCTTCATCCGGCGCCTCCGCAACACGACGATCGACACCGAGCAGGGACGCGCCGTCAGGGCCCAGAACGCCGGTCACGGCGTGATGCTCGTGCGCAACTCGCTGAAGGACCTGACCCGGGCGGGCGTCGTGCAGGTCGGCCGGATCGACCGCGTCGAGGCCGGCCGCCCGGTCACCGCCGACGGCACGGCCATCGACGCCGCCACCGTGGTCTGGTGCACCGGCTCCCGGCCCGAGCTCGGGTGGATCGACCTCGACGGCGTCGTCGATGAGCGCGGGCTGCCGGTCGAGCACCGGGGCGTCGCGAGCGGATGCCCCGGGCTCGGGTTCGTGGGCATGCCGTTCCAGTACTCGGTGGCATCCGAGACCCTGATGGGCATGGACCGCGACGCGCGCTTCGTGATCGATGCGCTGCTCGGCGACGCCGCCGCGTCGACGGCGGCGGTCGCCCGGCCTGAGGCCGCACCGGAGGTCGCCGCCTGAGCGATGCCGCTGACGCGTGGGCCGGCACGAGTCGGCGTATTTTCACCCGAGGGCGCGATCCGCACAAGAGGTCGCGCCCTCGGATTCCTTGCGTCCTTCGCGGTTCCTTCGACGTGGATGCGGCGCCCGGTAACGATTCGGGTCGTTTCGGAACTTGACCGAGGTCTACCTCTTCCCCGCGCGAAACGACGGTGTTAGGTTTCCCGCACCGTGCCCGGCGATCCCGGGCGCATTCCATGTGTAAGGAGAACTCGTGAATCGACGTATGCGCGGCATGGTCGCGGTCGCTGCGGCGGGCATGACGGTCATGGCGGGTGCGGCCTTCGGGCCCGCGGCCGTCGCCGCCCCCGCCGACGGTCCCACCTCGGACACGGCAGCGGCCCAGCGGCTCGACAACCGTCCCGGCCCGCTCACCGAGCGCCAGAACCAGCGCCGCAAGGCCGCCCAGAAGCTCATCCTCTCGGGGCAGGCCTCGCCCGGCGAAGACGGCGTCGTGCAGCTCGACACCGACAAGTACTACCAGGCCGCGGTGACCGGCACCGACCGGATCTTCACGATCCTCTCGCAGTTCGGCGACCAGACCGCCGGGAAGCTCGGCTCCACCCCCGGGCCGCTGCACAACGAGATCCCGCAGCCCGACCGCACGGTGAACAACAGCACGCACTGGCTGCCCGACTTCAACCAGGGCACCTACGAGGACCTGTTCTTCGGCGACGGCGAGTCGTTCAAGGACTTCTACGAGAAGCAGTCGTCGGGCAACTACACGATCGACGGCGAGGTCAGCGACTGGGTGACCGTGCCCGGCAACGCCTCCACCTACGGCGACAACACCGTCGAGGACTTCGGCGGCTCCTGGCAGTTCATCGAGGACACCGGCAACGCCTGGTACGACGCCCAGGTCGCCGCGGGCAAGACCGATGACGAGATCAAGGCCGAGCTCGCCTCGTTCGACGTGTGGGACCGCTACGACGCCGACAACGACGGGAACTTCGACGAGCCCGACGGCTACCTCGACCACTTCCAGGCGGTGCACGCCGGTGAGGGCGAGGACGCCGGCGGCGGCGCGCAGGGCGAAGACGCCATCTGGTCGCACCGCTGGTACGTGAACTCGACCGACTACGGCACGACCGGTCCCGACGGCGCCAAGTTCGGCGGCGCGCAGATCGGCGACACCGGCTTCTGGATCGGCGACTACACGGTCGAAGCCGAGAACGGCGGCCTCGGCGTGTTCGCGCACGAGTTCGGCCACGACCTCGGCCTGCCCGACTTCTACGACACGAACGGCGGCGAGAACTCGACCGCGTTCTGGACCCTCATGTCGAGCGGCTCGTGGCTGAACCACGGCACCGAGGACATCGGCACCACGCCCGGCTACATGGGCCCGTGGGAGAAGCTCCAGCTCGGCTGGCTCGACTACTCCGTCGTCGACCCCGGCCAGAGCGGCTCCTACACGCTGAGCCCCGCTGCCCTCCAGGCCGACGGCCAGGACCAGGCCCTCGTCGTCGACGTGCCCGACGCGCCCGTCACCAACGACTACGTGACGCCGAACGGCGGCCACGCGTGGTGGACCTCCAGCGCCGACGACCTGAACACGACGCTCACGCGCTCGATCGACCTGTCGAAGGTCAGGACCGCGACGGTCTCGGCCAAGGCCTGGTACGACATCGAGGCCGGCTACGACTACCTCTACGGCGAGTACTCGACCGATGGCGGCGCCAACTGGACCACGGTCGGCACCCTGTCCGACACGTCGAACGGCAAGTGGACGACGCTGAAGTACTCGGTGCCGGGCGGCAACGCCAACACCCTGTTCCGCTTCCGCTACCAGTCCGACGGCGGCGTGCACCTCGCGGGTGCGTTCCTCGACGACATCGTCGTGAAGAGCGGCGGCACCACGCTGCTGAGCGACAGCGTCGAGGGCGGCGCCAACGGCTGGACGGCCGCGGGCGGCTTCAAGATCAGCACCGGCTCCGAGACCAGCTCGGGCGACGCCTACTACCTGGTCGAGAACCGCACCTACGTGGGCTACGACGACACGCTGCGCGACGGTCCCTACCAGTTCGACAAGCCGTACACCGCGCCCGACCACGTCGAGCACTTCCCCTTCCAGGACGGCATGCTCGTGTGGGCGGTCGACGAGACCTACACCGACAACAACACGATCGACCACCAGGGCCACGGCCTCGCGCTGCCGATCGACGCCGGGGTCGTTCCGATGACCTACGCCGATGGCACCAAGCCGAGCAACCGGCGCCAGCCTTACGACGCCACCTTCGGCCTGCAGGCGATCGACCAGGTCGCGCTGCACAAGGAGGTCCTCGTCGGCAAGGGCAAGAACCAGCACGTGGAGTCCGTCGCGGCGGTCGTCGGCGATGGCAGCCCGCGTCAGCAGACCGCCACGTTCACGGATGCTGCGAAGGACGCGTACTTCAGCCCGCTCAACCCGCTCGCCGGCGTCTACGTCGCCGGTCACGGCGTGACCGCGACCGTGACCAGCCAGGTCACCGGCGGCGCGATGACGGTGGACGTGACCAACCCGCAGTAATCGACTGCTCGCACCACGGTGGGCCCGTCTCCTCGGAGGCGGGCCCACTCGCGTTCCCGGGCGGCGTGCGATGATCGAGCCGATGAGCGAGTGGATGCGGTGGGGCGGGGACGCCGCCGAGGGCGTCGGCTGGGCCCGGTTCTTCGGCTGGTCGTCGGTCGGCATCGGCGTCATCACGACGCTGGCCTGCTTCTTCGTGCCGCTCGAGGGGCAGTACGGGCGCACGGCGTGGCTCGTGCTCTTCGGGTCGGCGGCCGTCTGGCTCGGCGGCATGTCCGCATCTCGGTACCGCTCGCTGGGGCGTCGACGGGCGGCCCTGCCCATCGTCGGCATCGCGCTCGGGTGCCTCACCATGGCCGTCATGATCTACGCGTTCACGGTGCTCGTGCTCGCCTCGTACGGCATCGCGTGGCCGGCGCCCGCGATCTGGCTCGCGCCCTCCGGCGTGACCGTGCCGCCGTCGGCGCCCGGCGTCGCGAGCTGACCGTCGGACAAGCCGCGCCGAACCCCGGGCGGCCCGAGCCGACGGAGTAGAGTCCCACCCGTGGGGGCTGGATGAGCGGGGAACTCGTGCTCGTGACCGGCGGAACTGGCTTCGTCGGCGCGCACTGCATCGTCGCGCTCCTGCGCGAGGGCTACCGCGTGCGCACGACGGTGCGCGCGCTCGACCGGGCCGGCCAGGCGCGCGACCTCGTGCGCGCGGGCGGTGAGGATCCGACGGGGATCGAGTTCGTCGTCGCCGACCTCATGCAGGACGACGGCTGGCTCGACGCCGTCGACGGCACCCGGTACGTGCTGCACGTGGCATCCCCCCTGCCCGTTCGCCAGCCGAAGGACGCGAACGAGCTCATCGAGCCGGCCCGCGAGGGCGTGCTTCGCGTGCTGCGGGCCGCCCGCGACACCGGCGTGCGACGCGTCGTGCAGACCTCGTCGTTCGCGGCGATCGGCTACGGCACCGACCCGGGCCGCCCGTTCACCGAAGCGGACTGGACCGACCTCACGGCGCCGCACCTCACGCCGTACATCCAGTCGAAGACGCTGGCCGAGCGGGCGGCGTGGGAGTTCATCGAGCGCGAGGGCGCCGGCCTCGAGTTCGCGACGGTGAACCCGGTCGTGATCTTCGGACCGGCGCTCGGCGCCGACTTCTCGACGTCCATCCACGTGCTGCTGCGCCTCCTGAACGGCAAGGTGCCGGCGGTGCCGCCGGGCACCACGACCGGGGTGGACGTGCGCGACGTCGCCGACCTGCACGTGCTGGCGATGCGGCATCCGGATGCCGCGGGCGAGCGGTTCCTCGCCGTCGCCGGCGACCCGATCTCCTTCCTGCGAGAACAGGTGATCCAGCCGCACCTTCCGGTACGGCTACCTTGTTACGACTTAGTCCTAATCACCGATCCCACCTTCGACGGCTCCCTCACGGGCAGCCCCGGACGCGCGCGCTCCGATCCAGTTGTCGAGCCCGATCCGCGAGGTCGAAGCCGAGGTACAGTTCGTACCGGCCGGCGTTGGAGGGCAGCTCCAGATCACTGCCGACGACGAGGGTGCCTGCGGCGTAGCCGTCGTCGTCATGGTGCGAGGCCGCTTGCGAGCTCGTGACCGCTTCGGCCT
>NZ_WJSP02000243.1 GCF_009720255.1 Agromyces humi
CGCCGATGACCTCGACCTTCGCCGGCGCGGTGCCCGGCACGCCCCCGAGGAGGACTCCTCGGCCGCCCTGCGAGGCATGCAGCGACGCGGCGCCGACCTGCGGAGCGAGCCGGCCGGCGACCTCGCTCATCGGGGTGAGCAGCGGCAGCGAGCGATCGGGCAGCTGCACGGTCTCGTAGGCGATGGCGGTGACGCCCGAGTCGAGGATCGCGCGGGTGAGCGGCAGGTCCGCGGCGAGGTGGAGGTAGGTGAAGAGCGTGAGGTCCTCGCGCAGGAAGCCGTACTCGGCGGCGATGGGCTCCTTCACCTTCATGACGAGTTCGGCCGACCATGCCTCGGCGGCCGTCTCCACGATGTGGGCGCCGGCGGCGAGGTACTCCGCGTCGTGGTAGCCGGCACCGATGCCGGCACCCGACTGGATGGCCACCTCGTGGCCTCGCTGCGCCAGTGCGTGCACGCCCGCGGGCGTCATCGCGACGCGGAATTCGTTGTTCTTGATCTCTGCAGGCACGCCGATGCGCATGGTGACTCCGAATGCTGTGTGGATGAGTACCTCCATGGTCGCCGCTCGTTCGTGATCCGGGAAGAGTGACCGAACGAAATTCGGTACGATGGCCAGATTCGTCGCATTCGTTCGAGGGGAAGGCGCCTCATGGCCGACGCACCGCAGATCAGCGAGACCGCCGGAGGCGTGGCCGGCGCGGCATCCGGGCCCATGGCCCTCGACCAGGTCGACCGGCAGATCATCGCGCTGCTGCACGACAACGCGCGCATCCCCAACGTCGACCTCGCCCGGGCGGTCGGGGTCTCGCCCTCGACGTGCCTCGCCCGCGTGCGCTCGCTCCGGGAGCGCGGGGTCATCGTCCGCTACACGGCCGAGATCAACCCGCTCGCGCTCGGGTTCACGCTCCAGGCGCTCGTGAGCGTCCGCATCCGGCCCGGTGCTCGCCATCTGATGGAGCAGATCTCCGACGAGCTGCGCCAGGAGCCCGAGGTCGCCCAGCTCTTCTTCCTCGGAGGCACCGAGGACTTCCTCATCCACGTGCGCGTGCGCGACAGCGAGCACGTGCGGCAGTTCGTGCTGAAGAACCTCTCGGCCAACCCGGCCGTCGCGCTCACCGAGACGAACCTGGTGTTCGAGCACCACACCGCGCTCTCGGCCGGACTCCGCGCCGTGCTCTGAGCCGCGCGCCGCGCCGAGCCGCCGCCCGCGCTCACCTCGTGATCGGCAGGATCTCCGACAGGTCGAGTCCGTCGGGCGCCTCGAGCTGGTCGTACGTGCAGCTCTCGGGCGTGCGATCGGTGCGCCACCTGCGGAACTGGGCGGTGTGACGGAACCGGTCCCCTTCCATGTGGTCGTACGCCACCTCGACCACCAGCTCGGGGCGGAGCGGCACGAACGAGAGGTTCTTGCCCGCATTCCACCGGCTCACCGCACCGGGCAGCCGTGCCGACTGGTGCGCCTCCTGGTCGGCCCACTCGCCCCAAGGATGCGTCGACAGGTCGTCTGCGACGAGCGGCTCGAGCTCCGCGACGAGGCTCGCCCGTCGTGCCATCGGGAAGGACGCCGCGACCCCCACGTGATGCAGCCGGCCGTCGCCGTCGTACAGCCCGAGGAGCAGCGACCCGACGATCCCGCCGGTCTTGTGCCACCGGAACCCTGCGACCACGCAGTCGGCGGTGCGCTCGTGCTTGATCTTGAACATCGTGCGCTTGTCGGGTTGGTAGGTGCCGTCGAGCGGCTTGGCCACCACCCCGTCGAGGCCCGCGCCCTCGAACCGGGTGAACCAGTCGCGGGCCTCGGCGAGGTCGGCGGTGGCCGGGGTGATGAAGACCGGATCGGATGCCTCGGCGAGCGCCGCCTCGAGCCGCCGGCGCCGGTCGGCGAAGGGCGCCTGCATCAGGTTCTCGTCGCCGTCGGCGAGGAGGTCGAACGCGACGAACGAGGCCGGCGTGGTCTCGGCGAGCATGGCGACCCGGCTCGCGGCCGGGTGGATGCGCTGCTGCAGCGCGTCGAAGTCCAGCCGTCCGTCGGCGGTGAGGATGATCTCGCCGTCGACCACGCACCGGGCGGGCAGGTTCTGGCGGAGCGCCTCGACGAGCTCCGGGAAGTACCGCGTCATGGGACGCTCGTTGCGGCTCCCCAGCTCGATCTCGTCGCCGTCCTTGAAGACGATCGTGCGGAACCCGTCCCACTTCGGCTCCACGTGGCCGACGTCGGGGATCTCCTTCACCGACTTGGCGAGCATGGGCGCGAGGGGCGGCATCACCGGGAGGTCCATCCGTCCATCTTGGTCCGCTCAGCGGCGGACCGCAGCCCCGAGGAAGCAGAGGCCGCCGGGTAGCACCGCCCTTCGGGCGGGTCAATCCCCTGTGCCCGCCTCGCGCGCGCGCGTACCGTCGAAGGCGGCGGACCCCGCAGTCGTGGTCTTCCGTGAGCGAGGAGTGAGCGATGACCGATCCCGCCCCCACCGACCCGAACGCGGCGGAGGAGCTCGACGAGGCGGTCGAGGCCGTCGAGCAGCACCAGCAGGCCGAACACGACGCCGACCCCGACGAGCACGTCGTGGTGCGCGACCCGGACACCGGCCACTTGAGCGAGGAGCCCGCCCAATGACCTCCACCATCGAGCCCGCGCACGACGACCGGCCGAGGACCGGGCACGGGCTCCCGCCCATCGGCCTCTGGTGGCCGATGCTCGAGCGTCCCCTCCAGCGCGAAGTGCTGGAGAACCTCGACGCCCCCCTGCGCGGCGTCGTCGTGCGTCGCATCTTCGAGCTCTGCGAGCTCGACCACGAGCCGATGCCCCGCGCAGGCGTGCGCCTCGGGGTGAACGAGCGCGCCTACATCGCCGGCTGGATGCACGCGGTCGACTGGGACTGACGGCGCGTCGGATGCCTCGGGCCGGCCGACGGCGGGCACACTCCTGACGTGGGCAGTGAACGGCCAGCCGTCGGCCGGCGGAACTACGAGCGCGACACCGTGGAGTTCGCGCGCGCCTTCACGTTCTTCGACGCGGTGTACGCCTTCGCACTGACCCTCCTCGTCGTGAACATCGATCCGCCCAGTGCTGCCGACTGGACGAGCCTCCCCGCGCTGCTCGGCAGCGGCCTCGAGTGGCAGCTGTTCGGCTTCGCCGTGAGCTTCGCCGTGATCGCGGTGTTCTGGCGCGTGAACCACCGCATCGTCTCGGGATTCCGTGCCGTCAGCTCCGGCACCATCGTCGCGAACCTCGTCGCCATCGCGTTCGTGGTGCTCATCCCGTTCTCGACCCAGGGCATCAGCGATGAGGGGTCGGCGGACGCCCCGCTCGCCGTGGCCGTCTACGCGGTGAACATCAGCTGCGCCGTGTTCGCGCAATCGGCGGTGTTCGCGGTCGCCCGCCGCGACGGCGTGCTCATCGATCCCCTCCCCCGTCGCGCCGATCGGGTGAACTTCCTCGACACGATGACCACCCCGGCGATCTTCCTCGCCTCGATCCCCGTCGCGTACGCGTTCGGGTCCGACGCCGGTCGCTGGACGTGGGCGCTGCTCGTCGTCGTCAATCCACTCGTGGGCCGGTGGTCGTCGAGGCGGGTGGCGGCCATCGTGGCGGAGGATGCCGCAGCACGCGGCATCAGTCGTGGCGACGACCTCGAGCCGCCCACCGCGTCGCGCGCGTAGTCACCGCCGCCGGCACGCGCCGGACGGAAGGACCCGAAGTCAAGACCCTCCCGCGATCCGGTTCCGCCCGGAATGATCGATCCGACCCGGCCGGCGCACCCGCGCAGTTCCCCGCCGGCGCGCCCGGAACGGAGTGGAATGGGCTCTCTGCTGTACGACGCCGACCACGCGGCGGAGTTCGATGATCGGACCCTCGCGCACCTGCAGGTGATCATCGTGAACAAGCTGCGGCGGCGGGAGAGCTTCCCGTTCACGTGGAGCGACGAACGCCGCTCGATGACGATCTGGCTGAGCCCGAACACCCCGGTGGCGTTCGTCTACCACGGCAACCGGCGCCCGCGGCTCAACCGCGCCTGGCTCGAGGATCTGGCCCTGATCGCGAACTCGGCCGGCGGGCTGATCGTGGTGCCGGAGCCGCCCGAGGCGGAGTCGGTGTCGGCCGACGAGGCGCCCGTCTCCGGTTGATCGGTCCGGTCAGCTCGCTGCGAATTCGTCCGGGGGACTAACGTTCCGGCCGCTCCCGGCGTACGCTCGCGTTATATCGCGTTTGATCGCGCTATATCGCGTTCCGTCGACGAGGGTCGATCGCCCGACATCCGGGACGCGCCGTGGCGACGACGGAACGAAGGTGGGGACATGGAAGAGCTGGAGCGGCCGGCATGAGCGGCCTGGAATGGGTGCTTGCGGCGCTCGGGATCGTGATCGCCATCGGGATCGCCTCGATCGTGACGGTCGTCCTCCTGTTGCGGGCGCTGTACCGCCGAGCCCGTCGCAGCCGCGCGGTCGGCGGAACCGTCCTGCGAACGCGTGCGGCGCTCAGCCGTGGCCCCCAGCGGAGCGTGCTCGCACTTCGCGTCCGCCTCGCCGAGACGCTCGCCAGCGGGCAGTCGGCGATCGATCTCCTGGCCGGCGGCCACGGCCCCCGCGGCGACCTGCCGCGACTGTTCCGCCGCATCCAGGAGGAGAGCGCCGCGCTCGACCTGCAGCTGCGGCTCATGGAGAGCGAGACGGACTCCGCCGTCCTCGGCGAGGCCCTGCCCGCGGCACGCCAACGCGTCGAGCAGGTGACGGGCCTCGTGGGCCGGATGCGCACGACGGTCGCCGCGGTGCTCGCCGGTTCCACCGACGAGGTGCTGACCACACTCGACGGTGACGTCGACCGTGAGATCGCGGCCCTGCATGCTGGCGTGCAGGAGCTTCGCCGACTGGACGGACGCGACACCGCTGAGGCGCTCCGGCAGCCGACCATCGCCCGCTCCAACCGCTCGAGACAAGGGATCTGACCATGAGCAGCAGCAGCAACTCTGCGCGGATGCGCACCATCTTCCGCAGCAAGACGTCGAAGGCCCTCGACAAGATGGAGGACCCCCGCGACACCCTGGACGACAGCTACGACCAGCAGGTGAAGCTCCTGCAGCAGGTCCGACAGGCCGTCGCGGAGGTCGCGACCGCGAAGAAGCGCATCGAGCTGCAGGGGCAGGAGTTGGGCGCGAGGTACGCACGCCTCGGCACCCAGGCCCGCGACGCCGTCGTCCACGGCCGCGAGGACCTCGCCCGGGCCGCCCTCGAGCGACGTGCGCTGCTCGAGAACCAGGTGGCGAAGCTGCAGCAGCAGTACACGTCGCTCGACGCGCAGACCGCGCAGCTCCAGGAGCGGGAGCGCCGGCTCACCGAGCAGGTCGCGGCGTTCCGGATCGAGAAGGAGACGATCAAGGCGACCTACACCGCCTCCGAGGCGCAGGTCAGGGCGAACGAGGCGGTCGCCGGCGTCGGCAACGCCATGAGCGACGTCGGCACCAGCCTCGATCGAGCCCGCGACCGCGTGGCCCAGATGCAGGCACGTGCCGCCGCGACCGACGAGCTGCTCGCGAGCGGGGCGCTGCAGGACCTCACCGCGGCGCCCGAGGCGGACATCGAGCAGCAGCTAGCCGCCGTGACGGCCAACGCCGACGTGGATCGCCAG
>NZ_WJSP02000244.1 GCF_009720255.1 Agromyces humi
CATCTCCTCGCGCGAGATGCCGAGGGTCTGCGCCGCGGAGTAGAGGTAGAGCCCGTGGCCGGCCTCGTCCTGGACCTTGGCCATGAGGATCGCCTTGCGCTTGAGGCTCGGCGCGCGCGTGATCCAGCGAGGTGGTCGAGCCGGTTCTGCGGGTGGTCGGAGGCCTCGACGGCCCACCAGTTCTCCCAGTCGAACACGAGCGCGACCCGGGCGTCGCGGTCGCCGGCCGGCAGGGTCGGCAACGCGGCGAGCTGCGAGCCGAGTGCGGTCACCTCCCGCCACGTGCGCGTCTCGGTGCCGGCGTGCGGCAGCATCGCCGAGTGGAACTTCTCGGCGCCGGCACGCGACTGCCGCCACTGGAAGAAGAGGATGCCGTCGGCGCCCCGCCCGATCGCCTGCGCGCTGAGGGCGGCCATCTGCCCGGGTGCCTTCGGCGCGTTCGACGGCCGCCAGTTCAGGGCGTTCGTCGATTGCTCCATGAGGATCCACGGCACCTCGGGCTTCAGCGAGCGCACGAGGTCGCGCTGGAACGCCGCCGCGCGGAACGACTCGGGGTCGTTCGGGTCGGGATAGGCGTCGTCGCTCACGAGGTCCAGGTGCTCGGCCCACTGCTGGTAGTCCGCCGGCTTGAACGCGCCCATGAAGTTCGTGGTGATGGGCTGGGCGGCCCCGGCCGCACGGATGAGGTCCCGCTCCATCAGGTAGCACTCGAGCAGCATGTCGCTCGTGAACCGGCGGTAGTCGAGCATCTGGCCGGGGTTCAGGCTGTACGGCGCCTTGCGGGGCGGGAACACCTCGTCGAACGATCCGTAGCGCTGCGACCAGAAGTTCGTGCCCCAGGCCGCGTTGAGCGCGTCGACGTCGGCGTACCGGTCGGCCAGCCAACGCCGGAACGCGTCGCGCGCGGCATCCGAGAAGTCCATGTTCAGGTGGCAGCCGTACTCGTTGTTGACGTGCCACATGACGATGGCCGGATGCTGCGCATACCGCTCTGCGATGGCGGTCACGAGCTCGGCGGCGAGGCGCCGGTACACGGGCGACGACGGCGCGAACTGCTGGCGGCTGCCCGGCCAGTACGTGGCCCCGTTCTCGTCCTGCGGGAGCAGCTCGGGATAGGCGGCGCTCGCCCACGGCGGCGGCGACGCGGTGGCCGTGGCGAGGTCGACGGCGATGCCGCCCTTGTGCAGCAGGTCGATGACCCGGTCGAGCCAGCCGAAGTCGAACTCGCCCTCGCGCGGCTGGATGCGCGACCAGGCGAAGATGCCGAGGCTCACCATCGTCACGCCGGCCTCGCGCATGCGCGCGACATCCTCGGGCCAGATCTCCTCGGGCCACTGCTCGGGGTTGTAGTCGGCGCCGTAGTGCACGGGACTCCTTCGTGGACGGTGGGGGCCGCGGGCCAAGGTCGGGAAAGCGTATTCCAGCGTACCGCGCCACACACGAGTGGGCGATCTTGGCGCGACATCCGCTGGATGTGCGCCAGGATCGCCCACTCGGTGACGTCGCCGGCGATAGGCCTCGCTCAGGCGGGGCCCAGCCGGGCCCAGCCGGGCTCAGCCGGGCTCAGCCGGGCTCAGCCGGGCTCAGCCGGGCTCAGCCCAGGATGACGTTCGCCTCGGTGAAGAACTGGTCGACCGCGTCGTCGACGCTGAGCGCGCCGAGGCCGATCGACTTGCCGAGATCCCAGAACGTCTGCTCGAGCGAGCCGTAGCCCACGACCGGCACGGGCGGCGCCTCGCCGAGGCGGTCGGCGACCGACTCGAGGTAGTCGGCGACCTGCGCGTCGACGCCCTCGAGGGTGGTGCCGGCGAGCTTCGTCTCGGACGCCGGGAAGCCCAGGGTGGTGCCGAAGATCTCGCCCGCCTCCTCGCTGTTCACCACGTAGTCGAGCCACAGCGCGGCCGCCTCGGGGTGCTCGGTGTCGGCCGCGATGGCGACCTGCAGGCCGGCCTGCCGGTAGAGGTCCTTCGCGTCGGGGTCGGCCGTGGGCGGCGCGACGAGCGTCACGTGCTCGGCGCCGGAGTCGGCGAGGTAGCCGCCGAGGAAGTTGCTCCAGCTCGCCTCGCTGGCGGTGAGGTTGGCCCCGAAGCCCGACTTGGGCGAGATCTCCTCGAGCCGTTGCTGCGGCACGACGACGCCCTCGCGGGCCTCGGCGCCGGAGTTCCAGAAGTCGCGCAGGTCCTTCTCGGTGAACCCGAGCTCGCCGTCCTCGGTGTAGAGGTTCTTGCCGTCGGCGCGCAGCACGTTCTCGAAGTTCTGGATGCGCTGGGTCAGGTCGGTGCCGCCGTAGACCGTCCCACCGGTGGCCTCGGTCACGTCCGCCATCCAGTCGGCGTACTCGTCGAAGCTCGTGCCGCCCTCGTAGGGCTCGACGCCCGCCTGCTCGACGAGCCCGTCGTTCAGGAACATGGCCCAGGCGCTGTAGCCGGTGGGCAGCGAGTACTGCACGCCCTCGAGCTGGCCGGTCGCCCGCAGGCCGTCGTCGAATGCATCGAAGTCGACGTACTCGCCGACGGTGTCGAGGTCGAGCAGGAGCCCGGGCTCCGCGTACTCGCGCAGGTAGGAGTCGGAGAACTGCCACACGTCGGGCAGTCCGCCGCCGGCGGCCTCGGTCTGGCGCTTCTCCCAGTACGACGGGAAGTCGGTGAACGTGCCCTCGATCGTGATGTTCGGGTGCTCGGCCTCGAAGGCGTCGATGAGCTTCTGGTACCGCTGGGCGCGGTCGTCGTTGCCCCACCACGTGAACGTGAGGGTGACCTCCTCGTCGGGGTCGTAGGCCGCTTCGCTGCTGCTTCCGCTGCCGCCACCGGCGCAGCCGGCCATCGCGAGCACGGTGGCACCGGATGCCGCGGCGACCGCCAGCACGCGACGCATCCGTCGTGTCGTGAACATCATCGTCCTCCAAGGGTGTCGGGTGTCCGCACCTCGACGTGGGAATCGGTGCGGAAAACGCTTCCCCGCACCGTAGCCTGAGACGTTTCATCCCGTCAACGCCCCGACCGGGCCAATTGGCGGCCCCCACCGTCGAAATGTCCATGCTCGCGGGTCGATCCCCTATGGGGGCCGGACGGCCCTCGGCGTAGCGTCGCTTCCCGCACCGCATCATCGGCCTGCGTCGCAGGCACGCATCCATGCACACGCATCCACCATGCAAAGGAGCATCTCCATGCCACAGCGTGACCACCGGCGCCTGCGCACCACCGCGATCCTCGCGGGCGCCGTCGTCGCAACGCTCGCCCTCGCGTCGTGCTCGGGCGGCGAGTCCGGTTCAGCGGACGAACCGGTCGAGCTCACCTTCCAGTCCTGGGTCCCGAACATCGACCAGGCCGTCGACGCCTTCAACGACGCGCACGAGGACATCCACGTCGAGCTCGAGACGATCACGGCCGGCCCTGACGGCGGGTACGCCAAGATGCTCTCCGCCGTGCAGGCCGGCAACCCGGCAGACGTCGCACAGGTCGGCTACGACGCCATCCCCGACTTCCTCGTGAACGGCGCACTCGAGGACATCACGGACTACGTGGCCGACGACGCCGACCGCTTCACGGACTGGCAGTGGCAGACCGGCGTGTTCGACGATCACGTCTACGCGATCCCACAGGCCTCGGGGCCGCTCGGCCAGTTCTACCGCAAGGACATCTTCGACTCCCTCGGCCTCGCCGCACCCAGCACGTGGGAGGAGTACTACGAGGCGGCCAAGGCGATCCACGCCTCCGATCCCAACCGCTACATCGCGGCGTTCGCGTTCAACCAGGCACCCTGGCTGATCGGGCTCTCCCAGCAGGGCGGCGGCGAGTGGTTCGCCACCGAGGGCGACGCGTGGAAGGTCGGCATCGACGACGAGGCGACGCTGAAGGTCGCCGAGTTCTGGCAGCGACTCCTCGACGAGGACCTCGTGAAGGTCGAGGCGGACTTCTCGAGCGAGTGGAACGCCGACCTCCAGAACGGCAACGTCGCGTCGTGGATCTCGGGCTCCTGGGCCGACGCGATCGTGCGCGGCACCGCGCCCGACACCGCGGGCAGCTGGGCGGTCGCGCCCATGCCGCAGTGGTCCGACGGCGAGACCGTGTCGGCGACCTGGGCCGGCGGCTCGGCCAACGTCGTGCTGAAGGGCTCCGAGCACCCGGAGGAGGCGGCCGAGTTCGCGCTCTGGCTGAACAGCGATCCCGGCAGCGTGAGCACCCTCACGAGCATCGGCGCCGGCTGGCCCGCGATCACCGACCTCGACGCGATCGAGAGCCTTCAGGACGACCCCGAGGTGTTCGCGTTCTACGGCGGCCAGGACATCTGGGACGTCTTCGCCGAGTCGGATGCCGCGGTCGCCGCGACGTGGAAGTGGCCGCCGCTGTCACAGACGCTGTTCGCCACGCTGACCGACAACGTCAAGGCGGCCGTCGAGGCCGGTACCCCGCTCACCGATGCCTACATCGCCACCCAGGCGGACTTCGTCGCCGCCCTCGAGGACAAGGGCATCTCGGTCGCCGAGTGACCCGGGCGGGCGGTCCGGCTCCGGCCGGGCCGCCCGCTCCCCTTCCACGGCCGCACCCCCGCGGCATCCGATCGTCCATCACCCGAGGAGCACCGCCGTGTCGGCCACCGCCATCGCCCCACCATCCCGACGTCGCCGACCGCGCCCGCCGGCCGCCCTCTGGGTGCTCCTCGTGCCGTTCCTGGTGATGTTCGCCGCGTTCTTCGTCGCCCCCATCGTCTTCGCGATCGTCGACAGCATGTTCTCCCAGCAGTCGAGCGGCCTGGGCCTCACCGCCCCCACACGGGAGTTCGTGTTCCTCGACAATTACGCCGCGGCGCTGTCGAGCCCCTCGTTCGTCGCGAGCCTCGGCCGCCTCGTCGCCTTCTCGGCGATCGAGGTGCCGCTCATGGTCGTCTCGGCCCTGGCACTGGCCCTGCTCCTCGGCGCCGCGGCCGCGCGGTTCCCGCGTGCCTTCCGCGTCACGTACTTCATGCCCTACGGCGTTCCCGGCGTGATCGCCGCGCTGCTCTGGGGCTTCCTGTACATCCCGGCCACGAGCCCGGTGCTGCAGTCGCTCGGCGCGGTCGGCATCGACATCGATCCGTTGTCGAGCGACGCGGTGCTGTTCGCCATCGCGAACATCGCCCTGTGGGGGTTCGCGGGCTACAACATGCTCATCCTGATCGCGGCGCTCGACGCCATCCCCGCCGAGCTGTACGAGGCCGCTCGGCTCGACGGCGCCGGTGAGTGGCGCATGATCTGGCACATCAAGCTGCCGCTCATCCGCCCTTCGATCGTGCTCATCACCCTCTTCACGATCATCGGCACGCTCCAGCTGTTCGTCGAGCCGCTCGTGCTCCGCCCGCTCACCACCGCCATCAGCTCCGACTACACGCCGAACCTCGCCGCCTACAACCAGGCGTTCGCGCAGGGCAACCCGAACCTCGCGGCGGCGATGGCCGTGATCGTGGCGCTCCTCGCGTTCGCGTTCTCGGCCCTGTTCCTCCGCGTCGTGAACCGGAAGGGGAACCGCGCATGGTGACCACCGACGCCCCCGCCCGCCCCATCGCGCGCACCCGCCCGAGTCGGCCACGGCCAGCATGGCGCGCAGGGCGACGACGGTCTTGCCCGAGCCCAC
>NZ_WJSP02000245.1 GCF_009720255.1 Agromyces humi
TCCGCCACACGCGACGCGAAGCCCGAGCCGGCCGGCACGAACACGACGCCGGGGTTCGTGCAGAACTGGCCCGCGCCGAGCGTGAACGAGGCCGCGAGGCCCGACGCGAGCTCCTCGGACCGGGCGTCGATCGCGGCGGCCGTGATGAGCACGGGGTTCACCGCGCTGAGCTCTCCGTAGAAGGGGATCGGGTCGGGTCGCGATGACGCGAGGTCGAAGAGCGCGCGTCCGCCGTGCAGCGAGCCGGTGAAGCCGACCGCTCGCACCTCGGGATGCTGCACGAGCTTGACGCCGGCATCCCGGCCCACGACGTGTCCGAAGACGCCCTCGGGTGCTCCGGCGGCGGCGAGGGCGGCGGCCACGATCTCGGCCGTGCGGCGCGAGAGTCGAGGGTGCGCCGAGTGGCCCTTCACGATGACCGGGCACCCGGCCGCGAGGGCCGACGCGGTGTCGCCGCCGGCGACCGAGAACGCGAAGGGGAAGTTCGACGCGCTGAACACGGCGACGGGACCGAGCGGGCGCAGCATCCGTCGCAGGTCGGGGCGAGGAGGGATCGTGGTCGCGTCGGGGTGGTCGATGGTCGCTTCGAGGTACGAGCCCTCGAGCACGGCCGACGCGAACAGCCGCAGTTGCGACGTGGTGCGCGCGAGCTCGCCGGTGAGCCGCGGCGCGCCGAGGTGCGACTCCTCGTCGGCGAGCGGGATGAGCTCGTCGGATGCCGCCTCGAGGGCGTCGGCCACGGCGGTGAGCCACGCGGCGCGATCGGTGGCCGTGGATGCGACGGTCGTGGCGAAGGCGCCGCGGGCGGCATGGGCGACCCGGTCGAGCTCGGCGGTCGTGGTGCCGTCGACGGCGGTCGTAGTGCCGGCGACGCTGTTCGCGGTGCCGGCGACGGTGTTCGCGGTGGTGGCGGTCATGGTTCCTCCGTGCGGTGGGCGGATGCCGCGGCATCCGCTCGGGGTTCGGTGAAGCGGATGCCGAGTCCAGTCTGCCCCGTCGTGCGCACCTCATGGCCGTCGACGACGACCGGCGACGGCGCCGCGAGCGCCCCGAGCGACTCGAAGGAGGCGTCCTCGACGGACTCGACGAGGTGGTGGCCCGGCAGGGTCAGCGCGAGTTGCGCCGAGAGCTCGAGCAGCAGATGGGGGGCGAGGTCGACGCCGCGGTCGGCCGCGAGGTCGGCGATCGCAAGGAACGGCGTGATCCCGCCGACGCGCACGATGTTGGGCTGCACGACATCGACGACGCCGGCGTCGATGAACTCCGCGAACCGGTACCGGGTGTGCAGGTTCTCGCCGAGCGCGACGGGCACCTCGATGCGCGGGCGCAGCGCGACGTGGGCGGCGAGGTCGTCGGCGCGCAGCGGCTCCTCGATCCAGGCGAGGTCGAACGCGGCGAGCTCGCCGATCGCCCGCTCGGCCTCCTCGAGGCTCCAGCGCTGGTTCGCGTCGATCATGAGGCGACGGTCGGGGCCGATGACCTCGCGCACGGCGCGGATGCGCTCCACGTCGCGGGCGAGGTCGGGGCTGCCGACCTTGACCTTGACCGCGTCGAAGCCCGCGGCCACCCAGCGCTCGGCCTGGGCGACGAGGTCGTCGAGCGGGTAGTGCAGGTTGACCCCGCTGCCGTACACCTCGGCCGTCTCGTGCCGGCGCCCGAGGTGGTCGGTGATGCCGGCGCGGGCGCGACGGGCGGCGAGGTCCCACAGCGCGAGGTCGAGTCCGGCCATGGCGATGGTCGTGATGCCGCCGCCACCGCCCTCGTGCAGGTGCCGCCAGAGCGGCTCCCACAGCGATTCGGCGTCGGCGTCGCGGCCGAGGGCGAAGGACGCGATGTCATGGTCGAGGTGCGCCTGCACCGCGGCCGCCCCGATCTGCGGCGTCCACGAGAAGCCGTGGCCGACGTTGCCGGCCGCGTCCTCGACGACGACCTCCACGAGTGACAGGTCGCGCACGTCGGGCCCCCACGGACGCGACAGCGGCACGCGGATGCCGTGGGTCGCGATGCGGCGGATCGTCGCGGTCACCGCACCGCCGTCTCGAGGGAGCCGGCCCGGCCCGCGGCATCCGTCGCCGTGCCGATGCGCTCGACGAGCGCGAGCCCGGTGTCGAGGATCTCGCCGAGCCGTCGCTCCTGGTCGGGTGTCGGGTCGACGAGCGGCGGCCGCACCGGTCCGACGTCGAGGCCGCGCAGCCGCAGGCCCGCCTTGATGAGTGAGACACCGAAGCCCGGCGTCTCGTCGCGCAGGCGCACGAGGGGCGCGTAGAACTCGCGGAGCAGCAGCATCCGGGTCGCCTCGTCGCCGTCGGTGTAGGCGCGGTAGTGCAGGGCGCCGACCTCGGGGATCATCGCGAACGCCGCCGAGGAGTAGAGCGGGATGCCGATGCCGCGGTAGGCCCCCTGGCTGAGCTCGGCGGTGAGCAGGCCGTTGAAGAACCGCAGGTCGCGCCCGGTGGCCTCTGCCGCGAGCACGATCTCCTGAGCGAGCCCGATGTCGCCGGTGCCGTCCTTGAAGCCGACCACCTTGGGGTTCTCAGCGAGTCGGGTGATCGCGTCGGCCGTGTAGCGGGCCGTGCCGCGGTGGTAGACGATGACGGGCAGATCGGATGCCGCGGCCACGGCCTCGACCCACGCGACGAGTCCGGCCGTGGTGCCCGACACGAGGTACGGCGGCAGGAGGAGCAGGCCGTCGGCGCCCGCCTCGGCGGCACCGCGGGCGAGTTCGATCGCGTGGCCGAGCGGGCCGCCGGCGCCGGCGATGACGGGCACGCGGCCGCCGACCACCCCGACCGTGGTGCGCACGACGTCGATCGCCTCGCGTGCCGAGAGCGCGTGGAACTCGCCCGTGCCGCACGCGGGGAACACCCCGCCCGGGCCGAACGGGAGCCGAGTGCCGACGTGCTCGGCCAGCACGTCGTGGTCGATCGCACCCGCCGCGTCGAAGGGGGTGACGGGGAAGAAGAGCACGCCGTCGAAGTCGGGTGCGGGTGCGGTCATGAGCGGCTCGATTCGGTCTGCTGGGTGGTCAGGACAGGGGAGGCGGCGGCGAGCTCGCTGCGCCAGTCGCGCTCGGGCCGCCAGCCGAGCAGCCGGGCGGCCTTGTCGATGGAGAAGACCGGGCTCGTTCCGACGAGCGCGTCGGCGCCCTCGCCGAGTCCGGGCGCGACATCGCGCCACAGGTCGGCGACCGGCCGCGTGGCGAGTGCGTCGGCCGCACCGACGAAGAACCCCTCGCCGTCGACGACGCCGGCGGGCGCGGCGAGCCACGCGTCGACGAAGGTCGCGGCGTCGCGCGCGTCGAGGTAGTTGAACAGGCTGACGGCGGCGAGTGCGGGATCGGCCAGCCGCTCCGCGATGGTGTGGCCCTGCTGCGTGGGGGCACCGGCCCACTCCTCGGGCGAGACGACGTAGCACGGACGGAAGTACCCGAAGGCGCCCGGGGCGGTGCGCGCGAACATGCGCACGGTCTCCTCGATGACGACCTTCGACAGCGCGTAGGCGTTGGCGGGTGCGACGGGGTGCGTCTCGTCGAGGGGCACGGATGCGGCGCGCCAGCCGGGTGCGCCGTAGCCGAGCACGGTGGGGCTGCTCGCCGCGAGCACCCGCCCGACGCCGACGGCGGCCGCTGCGGCGAGCACCGTGTGCGCGAGCGTGGTGTTCGTGACGAGGATCTCGCGCTCGGGCGCGCTGAACGGCACGGCGATGCCGGCCAGGTGCACGACGGCGTCGGGCCGGGTCTCGTCGAGGAGGCGGGCGGTCGCCTGCTCGTCGCGGAGGTCGATGGACCGCTCGTCGATGCCGTCGAGCCCGGCGGGCGCCCGATCGACGCCGATCACTTGGTGGCGGGATGCCGCGAGCCCCGCGCACACGCTGCGCCCGAGCCGGCCCGACGAGCCGGTGACGACGACCTGCATGTGCCCTCCAGTGGGATGTCGAGAAACCGCTTTCTGGCTTCGAGACTACGTGGACACTGGGCTCGGCGGCAAGTTCATGGCTAGACTGGGGAACCGATTTCCCAGCTGCGGCCGGAGCCGGGGCGTCAGATCACCACGGCCCGGGCGCGCTGCCCGCGTTGCAACCGACATCGAGACCAGGGGGCGTGATGCGCGAACGGCCCCGCGCCGCGACGATCGCCGACGTCGCCGCGCACGCCGGGGTGTCGCAGGCCTCCGTGTCGCGCGTGCTCAACGGCAAGCAGTCGGTCGATCCGACCATCGTGCACCGGGTGCAGGCCTCCATCGCGGCCCTCGGCTACTCGCCCAGCGTCGCCGCGCGCAGCCTCGTGCACGGGCGCAACGACACGATCGCCATGGTCGTGCCCGACCTGGAGAACCCGCTGTTCCAAGGCATCCTCAAGGGCTTGAGCCTCGCGGCGGCATCCGACGGCTATCGCGTGATGGTGGCCGACACGGCCGAGCGCGTGGAGGACGAGGAGGCGACCGCGGTCGAGGCCAGGCACCGCTGCGACGCCCTCGTGCTGTGCGCCCCGCGCATGCCCGAGCAGCGCCTCCGGCGCCTCGTCGCCGCGCTCGCCCCCGTCGTCGTCGTGAATCGCTCCCTGCCCGATGCCGACGTGCCGATCGTGGGCATCGACTACGTGCGCGGCATCCGCGACCTCGTCGACCACCTGCGCGGGCTCGGGCACCGGCATCTCGCATACGTGAGCGGGCCCGCCTCGAGCGCCTCGAACGGCGAGCGGCTGCGAGGGGTGGCGGAGGTGGAGGCCGCGTACCCCGATCTCCGCATCGACGTCATCCCCGGCGGTTCCCGGCTCGAGGACGGGTACGCGGTGGCGGAGCCCGTCCTGGCCGCCAGCGAGGCCGGCGCCACCGCGGTGATCGCGTTCAACGACCTCGTGGCGTTCGGACTGCTCACCCGTCTCCGTCGGCTCGGCGTCGACGTGCCGGGCGCGCTGTCGGTCGCGGGATTCGACGACGTGCCCATGGCCGAGTACGCGACGCCGAGCCTCACCAGCATGTCGGTGCCCCGAATCGAGATCGGCGGACAGGTGTGGGCGCGCCTCCGCACCCTCATCGCCGGCGGCCCGATCCAGCACACGGTGCTCTACCGGCCGAGGCTCGAGGCGCGCGACTCGACGGGCCCGGTGCGATGAGCCGGCCCGCACCCTCGCAGGCTCCCGCCGACCGGGCCGGGAAGCGCGAGCGCCTACTCGCCCTGCTCGATCGACGCGGCGTGGGGTCGCTCGTGCTCCGCTCGCACACGGCGCTCGCCTGGTACCTCGACGGGGCGCGCACGCACGTCTCGCTCGCCGGCGACCCGGTGCTCGCCGTCGTGGTGTCGCGCTCGGGCGACGAGCTGCGCGTCTACTCGAACGAGTCCGATCGCCTGCTCGCCGAGGAGCTCGGCGACCTGGGGGGCGGCACCGTCACCGAGGTGCCGTGGCACGAGCCGCTGGCGCCCGCCGGCATCGCCGAGCTCGAGGAGGCCGACGCCGCCGCGGCTGGAACGGTGCGCCGTTGACGAAGGTGAGGTACTGCTTCACCGCCAGCACGCTCGTGACGAGCGTGGCGGGTGCAGTGAGCCAGCCGATCTTCCAGCCGGTGGTGCTGAAGGTCTTGCCGCCT
>NZ_WJSP02000246.1 GCF_009720255.1 Agromyces humi
TACCCCGGAGCTCATACACGGTCCGCTGCAGCACGACGCTGAACTTCTTCCGGATGAGCGCCGGGTCCGCGTCTCGGAGATCCCGGATCGTGTGGATGTCCAGCATCGCGAACCGCTTCTTCAACCGCGGTCGACGCCTCGGTGCCCGGCGGCCCGGCCACGGCCGAGCGCGGCGTCATCGTGAGCACCGCATCGGTCGCGGCGTTCGACGGGCAGATCGGACAGGCCGCCTACTCCGCGTCGAAGGCCGCCGTCGCCGGCATGACGCTGCCGATCGCCCGCGACCTGTCGAAGCTGCTCATCCGCGTCGTGACGATCGCGCCCGGCATCTTCGAGACGCCCATGATGGCCGGCATGCCCGACGAGGTGCGCGCGTCCCTCGAGGCCCAGGTGCCGCATCCGTCCCGGCTGGGACACCCCACCGAGTACGCCGCGCTCGTGCGGTCGATCATCGCGAACCCGATGCTGAACGGCGAGGTGATCCGCCTCGACGGCGCGATCCGGATGCAGCCGAAGTAGGCCGCATCCGGATCGCGCTGCGGTCAGAGCTGCCCGAGCGTGGGCATCGCGCCGGCCCGGCTGCCGCGCACCGTCTTGATGACGCCGTCGATGACGTCCCAGACGGCGACGCCGATCACGACCACGACGATGACCGTCGCGGTCACCTCGCCCGCATCACCCCACGGCCAGCCCATGGCCTCGAGCGCCTCGGGGTTGATGAGCTGACCCGTGGTGAACAGCCAGAGCGCCGGCACGACGAACGCGACGTTCAGCGCGAGGTTGGCGACCGCGAGCCACCAGTTCCAGCCCCAGGCGTAGATCGCGATGGCGAACAGCATCTCGAGCAGGATGAGCACGAGGAAGTAGGGGATCCAGAAGCTCCACAGGTCGGGATCCAGCAGCGGGATCGTCTCGAGCGCGTCGACCCACGGGAGCCCGAACTGCTGCCAGACGATCACGAGGGCGAAGATGCCGAGGAACGCGAGCGACCCGATGAGCTCGCTGCGCCGGCCGGGCCGACTGAGCTCGGGCAGCTGCGGGAGCATGTCGGGCGTCCACGCGAGGTCGGCCCCCTTGCCGGGCGAGCGCTCGAGCACGGCGAACGCGAGCGTGGTCCAGAACCCGAGGTGCACGGCGAGGGAGAGCGCCACCGCGATCGCGTTCCCGATGACGTCGCCCACGTCGGCGCCCGACAGCAGCTGCGCGAGGACCACGGCCGCGACGGCGATCGGGAGCACGACGGAGTACAGCAGCTTCAGCAGTCGCCACCACGTGAGGTAGTAGCGCGGGCCGATGAGCTGGAGCGGCCGGTCGACGTAGCTCGCCGCGAGCGCGGCGGGGTCTCCGAGCTCGACGAGCGCCATGCGCTCGGCGTCGGCGGGTGCACGCCCCGTGTCGACCAGGGCGTCGGACGCGTCGCCGATGCGCTCGCGCAGCTCGCGCTCGAACTCCGCGCGCTGCGCCTCGGGCAGGGTGCGGGCCGCGGCCCACACGTAGCGGTCGGTCAGGGTGGTCATCGGTCGTCTCCTGTGGTGAGTCTGGTGATGGCGTCGTCGACACGGCGCCAGTCGGTCGTCAGGACCTCGGCGAGGGCCTCGCCCGTGGGGCTGGTGCGGTAGAACTTGCGGGGTCGCGCCTCATCGGTGTTCCACTCGCTGACGAGCAGGCCCTGCTTCTCGAGGCGCCGGAGGAGCGGGTAGAGCGTGTTCGCGTCGACGAGGATGCCGAGCGCGTTCAGCGACTCGAGGAGCGCGTAGCCGTAGTCGGGCCGGCGCAGCCGCACGAGGCAGGCGAGCACCACGGTGCCGCGTCGCAGCTCCTGGATGTGGCCGGCCGTCGTCTCATCGTGGTTCATGCGTCACACGATACTGTGTGACACACACTATTGCAAGACACACATCGAAGTGCGCGGCCGGCGAGCGGGTCGCGGATGCCGCTACTGGTCGGCGTGGGCCTCGAGGAAGGCGTACACCTCGGCGTCGTCGACGCCCGGGAACGTACCGGAGGGGAGCGGCGAGAGCACGTGCGCGTGCAGGCGGGCGGACGGCCACGCCCGCCCCGACCAGCGCTCGGCGAGTCCGTTCGGCGCCCGCCGGCAGCACGCCTCGTCGGGGCAGGTCGACACGGCGCGCAGCGTGGTCTCGCGCCCGCGGAACCACTTCGCCTGCGCGAACGGCACGCCCACCGTGATCGAGAACTCCGCGGCATCCGTGCGCCCGGTCTGCGTCGCGCACCAGAAGGTGCCCGCCGGCGTGTCGGTGTACTGGTAGTTCTCGGTGGTGCGATTGGTGTGCTCGAAGGCCGTGCGCGCGCTCCACTTCTTGCACACCCACTGTCCCTCGATCGATCCGGTGACGTCGGTGGGCAGCACGAGCCCGTCGTTCTCGTAGCCCTTCAGCAGCGCTCCGTCGCCGGCGACCCGCAAGAAGTGCAGGGTCATGTCGAGGTGGCTGGTGGCGAGGTTCGTGAAGCGCAGCGCGGCCGCCTCGTGGGTGACGCCGAACGCGTCGCGGAAGTCCTCGATCGCGAGGCGCTTCTCCTTCTTGGCCTGCTGGAGGAAGGCGACGGATGCCTCCTGCGGCATCAGGCACGCGGCTGCGAAGTAGTTGATCTCGAGCCGCTGCCAGAGGAACTCGTCGTAGCTCGCCGGCGGAGTGTGCCCGAGGAGGCGATGGGCCATCGCCTGCAGGGCCATGGACCGCAGTCCGTGCCCGCCGGGGATGGACGCCGGCGGCAGGTAGATGCGGCCGTTGGAGAGGTCGGTGATGGAGCGCGTCGAGTCGGGCAGGTCGCTCACGTAGATCAGCTGGAAGCCGAGCCGCTCGGCCATCACGCTCACCTCGCGGTGGGTGAGCGCTCCGGTGCGATGGCCCGAGGCGCGCACCTGCTCCTCGGCCAACTGCTCGATGTGGGGGAGGTAGTTGTCCTGGTCGCGCATGCGCTCGCGGAGGTCGGTGTTCGCGCGTCGCGCCTCCTCGGGCGTGGCGATCGCCTCGCTCGCGCGTCGCTGGAGCTCGCGATGCAGGCCGACGATGGCCTCGAGCGTCTCGTCGCTGATGCCGCGGCCGGGTCGCACGGCTGGGAGCCCGAGGGTGGCGTAGAGCGCGCTCGACTGCGCGCGGCCGAGTTCGAGCTCGAGGGCGGCTCGGCGGCTCGGCGCCTCGCGGGCGAGCAGGTCGGCGAGCTCGACGCCGAGCGCGGCCGCCAGCGCGTCGAGCGTGGAGAGCTTCGGCTCGCGCTTGCCGTTCTCGATGAGGGAGAGCTGGCTGCCGGCGAGCCCCACGGCCTCGCCGAGCTGGTCGAGCGTGAGCCCGCGCTCGCCGCGGAAGTGCCGGATGCGATGTCCGAGGGTGGCGAGGTCAGGCGTGCCGGCTCTCATGGCTTAAGGATAGCGAAAGAACTCGACTTCTTAACACCTGGTTTGGCCGAACGGATGCCGCAAACCGTCGCATCCTTGAAGTACGAACCAATCCGGCCCCAGGTCGGGAACCCACGAAAGGGACGACGATGACGATCTCCGAGTTCTCGATCGGAACCTCCGGTTCCGAGGCATCCGAGCACGCGCAGCGCGGCACCACCGACCCCGCCCTCCGCGCCTGGGTCGACGAGATCGCCGCGCTCACCAAGCCCGACGAGATCGTCTGGTGCGACGGATCCAAGCACGAGGCCGACCTCCTCACCAAGCAGCTCGTCGCCGAGGGCAAGCTCGTGAAGCTGAACCCCGAGTGGCGGCCGAACAGCTACCTGGCCCGCACCGACGCCGGCGACGTCGCCCGCGTCGAGGACCGCACCTTCATCTGCTCCACGTACGAGGAGGACGCCGGGCCCACGAACAACTGGCGCGACCCCCGCGAGATGCGCACCGAGCTGCTCGACGTCTTCGACGGCTCGATGAAGGGCCGCACGATGTACGTCGTGCCGTTCTCGATGGGCCCGCTCGGCGGTCCGATCTCGCAGCTCGGCGTCGAGATCACCGACTCGCCCTACGTCGTGCTCTCCATGGGCATCATGACCCGCATGGGCGAGTCCGTGTACCGCCTCATCGAGGCGGGCGAGCCGTGGGTGCGCACCATCCACTCGGTCGGGTACCCGCTCGTCGACGGCGTCGGCCACCGTCGCGCCGAGGTCGACTGGCCGTGCAACGAGACGAAGTACATCGTGCAGTTCCCCGACTCGCGCGAGATCTGGTCGTACGGCTCGGGCTACGGCGGCAACGCGCTGCTCGCGAAGAAGTGCTTCGCGCTCCGCATCGCGAGCGTCATGGCGCGCGACGAGGGCTGGCTGGCCGAGCACATGCTGCTCATCAAGGTCACGTCGCCGCAGGGCAAGGTGTACCACGTCGCCGCGGCGTTCCCCTCGGCGTGCGGCAAGACGAACCTCGCGATGCTGCAGCCCACCATCCCCGGATGGCGCGTCGAGACCATCGGCGACGACATCGCGTGGATGCGCCCCGGCGAGGACGGCCGCCTCTACGCGATCAACCCCGAGGCCGGGTTCTTCGGGGTCGCCCCCGGCACCGGCGAGACCACGAACCCGACCGCCGTGCAGACGCTCTGGGGCAACACCATCTTCACGAACGTGGCGCTCCGCCCCGACGGCGATGTCTGGTGGGAGGGCCTCACCGACGAGGCCCCTGCCGAGCTCACGGATTGGGAGGGGAAGCCGTGGACCCCGGCATCCGGTCGCCCCGCCGCCCATCCGAACTCCCGGTTCACCGTGGCGGCGGCGCAGTGCCCGCAGATCTCCGACGACTGGGACGCGCACGACGGCGTGCCGATCGACGCGATCCTCTTCGGCGGGCGACGCGCGACGAACGTGCCGCTCGTCGCCGAGGCGCGCAGCTGGAAGCACGGCGTGTTCATGGGCGCGACGATCTCGTCGGAGCAGACCGCCGCGGCCGAGGGCACCGTCGGCGAGCTGCGTCGGGACCCGTTCGCGATGCTGCCGTTCTGCGGCTACAACATGGCCGACTACTGGGGCCACTGGGTGAAGATGGGCCGCATCCTCGGCACGAACGCGCCGAAGATCTTCCAGGTCAACTGGTTCCGAAAGGGCGCCGACGGCTCGTTCCTCTGGCCCGGGTTCGGCGAGAACTCGCGCGTGCTCGAGTGGATCGTCGGGCGCCTCGAGGGCGACGCCGACGCGGTGGAGACGCCGATCGGCCTGCTCCCGGCGTCCGACTCGCTCGACCTCGACGGCCTCGAGATCTCGGATGCCGCGCTCGAGCAGCTCTTCGACGTCGACCGCGACTCGTGGCTCGCCGAGTGCGACCTCACCGACGAGTACTTCGCGCAGTTCGGCGATCGCGTGCCCGCCGCGCTCAAGGCCGAGCTCGCGAGCCTGCGCTACCACCTGCAGCACCAGGACGCGTAGCCGCTCACGCGAGATGCGCACCGAGCTGCTCGACGTCTTCGACGCAACTATCCCGACGTCTCCGAGGTCTTCGACCGCGACGGCGCCGACGCGATGCGCTGGTTCCTGATGTCGAGCTCCGTGCTGCGCGGCGGCAACCTCATCGTGACCGAGGAGGGCATCCGTGAGG